>DATKKO010000186.1:0-4639 GCA_035542955.1 Terriglobales bacterium | reverse complement strand
GCGATCTACACGCTGGTCGCGCGCGTGCACCGGCCGGTCGAGATCCCGGAGGTCGAGACGGCCGGGCCAGGGCTGGAGCCTCGGCCCGCGCACATCTAGAGCCGCGGAGCGCCGCTCCCTGGACTCCGCCGGCCTTCGTTTCCGCACGGCGTCCGGTGTGTCGTAGTCTCTGACCACCCTCGAAGTCACGGATCAGCCGCTCGAGCGCCCGGTCAGGCGCGGGAGATCCCGGTGACCACGACATCGCCCGGCGTGCCGCGGGCTCGCTTCGCCCTGCTGACCGCCGCATCCCCGCTCCACGATCCCGCCGCGTTGCGTCCTCTGCTCGAGAGCTATCGCGCACCGCTGCGATCCCTGGGCGGCGAGACGTGGGACGACGGGCCGGCGCCCGATGCGCCGCTCGTGGTCTTTGTCGCGACGGGCGGGACCGAGCAGCAGATCCTCGAGCGCGCCCGGCTCGAATCCGGGGAGCCCGCGCTGCTCGTCGCGCACCCGGGCCACAACTCGCTCCCGGCCGCGCTCGAGGTGCTGGCGCGGGCCCGGCAGATGGGCCTTCGCGGCGAGGTCCTGTTCCTCCGGGATCCCGCGGACGTGGCGGGGCTGGCGCGGCTCGCGGCGGCGGTCCGCGATCGCGCGGTCCGTCGCGCGCTGCGCGCGAGCCGCATCGCGCTCGTCGGCGAGCCCTCGGACTGGCTCGTGGCGAGCCGCCCCTGCGGGGAGCTGGTGCGCGAGGTCTGGGGACCGGAGGTCGTGCCCCTGCCGATCGCCCCGCTGCTCGCGGAGCCGGACGCGGGGATCCGCGCGCGCGCGGAGGTCCTGGCCCGGAGCGTCCGCGACGGCGCGGCGGCCGTGCTCGAGCCCTCGGAGGAGGACCTGCTCGCCGCCTCCCTCGTGTGCGCGCTGCTCGAGTCGGTGGCGGAGGCGGGCGGCTTCGACGCGGTCGCGGTGCGCTGCTTCGATCTCGTCGCGGGCCGGGGCACGACGGGTTGCGTCGCGCTCGCGCACCTGAACGAGCGGGGGATCGTGGCGGGCTGCGAAGGGGATCTGGCCTCGACCGTGACGATGCTCTGGCTGCGCCACCTGAGCGGGATCGTCCCCTGGATGGCGAACCCCTCGCGCGTCGACCGCGAGCGCGGCGTGCTCGCGCTCGCGCACTGCACGGTCGCGCGCAGCCTCACGAGCGGGTACCGCCTGCGCTCGCACTTCGAATCGGGCCGGGGCGTCGGACTCCAGGGCGCGCTGCCCGCGGGTCCCGTCACGCTGGCGCGCATCGGTGGCCTCCGGCTCGAGCGCCTGCGGGCGATCGACGGCGAGCTCCTGCGCAACACGGACGAGCCGGACCTGTGCCGCACGCAGGTCGAGGTCGAGATCGGGCCCGCCGCACTCGACGAGCTGCTCGCGGATCCGCTCGGAAACCATCTCGTGATGCTCCCCGGCCGCTGGGCGGCAGACCTGCGCCGCTGGCACGCAGCCATGATCGGCTGATGCCGTCCGCTCCGGACGCGGCGCGCGGGCCGTGCCCGGCGCTGGTCGTGCTCGACTTCGACGGCACGCTCACCGATGCCGAGGCGCACGCCGCGGCCTTCCACGCATCATCGACGCGGGCGCTGGCGCGGTTCCTCGGCGGGGACGAGGCGGCGCTGCGGCGCGAGCGCGAGCGCGAGCGAGCCGGGCTCTCGCCGCTCGATCCGGCGGCCGCGTGGACGGTGAACGGCTACGGCGTGTGCCCGGCCGCGGCGGATCCGTATCTGGTCGCGAACCAGGTCACGCGCACGCTGATCGCGCGGCGCCGGCCGGATCTCGACGGTCGCGCGCTGGTGGCGGCGGTGCTCGACGTGCACCACGCCGCGTACGCGGACGCGCCTCCGCCGCTCAGGCCGGACGCGCGCGACCTGCTCGAGGAGCTGTGCGGCCACGGCTGGCCCGTGCGCATCGTGACGAACTCGCGGACCGGGATCGTCTCGGCGCTGGTGGACGGGCTGAACCTTCGCGCCCGCGATCGCGTTCGGGTCGCCGGCGGGGCGGACAAGTTCCTGGTCTGCGAAGCCTCGGAGCCCGACGAGCGCTTCGAGGGGCTGCCGGAGGCCGTCCACTGGCCGGAGGTCGGCCGTCCGGTCTACGTGCGCCGGGGGCGGTACTTCGACGCCCTGCGCGGGATCTGGGAGGAGACCGGCGTCGCCCCGGCGGCCACGCTGGTGGTGGGGGACATCGTCGAGCTGGACCTCGCGATGCCCGCGGTGCTGGGATCGCGAGTCCATCTCGTCACCCGCTCGAGCACGATGCCGCACGAGATCCGGCTCGCGCGCCGGCTGCCGCGCAGCGGCGCATCCCCCGCGCTCGGCGCGATCGTGGAGCGGATGAGCGAGCGGGAGTAAGGGAGCGGCGGCCGAGAGCAGGCGGTCAGCGCGGCAGGCCGCGGCCGGTCACGAGGTAGGTGGCGAAGCTCCCGAGCCAGTGCCCGCCCTCATAGTGCTCGCCGGTGACGTGAGGCAGGCTGGCCTCGCGATGGAGCCGCGCGAGCGCGAGCAGCGAGGCGCGACGCGGATCATCCGACGGGAGCCGCGCCGCGATGCCCTCCGCCATCCACGCGCGCGAGAGGTTGAGGCCGTCGAGGTGCGCGAGCTTCGGATCGGTGGGATCGGTCACCACGCCGGGCAGGACCCAGTCGCCCCGGCCGTTCCGCGGGATGCCGGGCAGGAAGCCGCGCAGCCAGCGCGCGAACTCCGCCGGGGGCAGCACGCGGCCCACGACGTCCGCCTCGGCGAGGCAGGGCGAGAGGAAGTCCTCGCCCGAGGGCTCGTATGCGAGCGGGCCGTCCCGGTCGGCGAGGTAGAAGCGCCGGATCGCCGCGGTGAAGACCGCCGCGCTCGCCGTGTCGCCGACGTCGCGCGCCCAGTCGAGCGCGAGCGCGAGCGCGAAGGCCGTCTGGTTGTGCTCGCCGATCCGGATCGGCGCCGTGAGCTTGGGCAGCCAGCTCGTGAGCCGCGAGGCGCAGAGTCGCGCGAGCGGCTCGAGCGCGGACGCCCAGCGCCGCGCCTGCGCATCGTCCCAGGTCGCCAGCTCGGCGTGGAGCTGGAGCAGCCAGGCCAGGCCGTACGGGCGCTCGAACGAGACGCGTCCTTCGCCGTCGAGATAGCGGATCTCGGCCGCGATCCTCTCCGGGACGAGCGTGGAGTCCAGCGCCGCCCGCGCCCGCGGGACGAAGTCCGCGTCCGGGCAGGTGCGCGCGAGCCGCGCGAGCAGCCAGTGCCCGTGCACGGCCGAGTGCCAGTCGTAGCAGCCGCAGAAGGCAGGCGTGAGCTCGCGCGGCGGGCGCACGTCGGCGTCGCTCGCGAGCGCGTGGGCGATCTTGTTCGGGTACTCCTGCCGCACGCAGGCGAGGGCCAGCGCGGCGAATCGCTCGACGGCCCGCGGGGGCAGGGATTCGGCCGCCCGCGAGACGGGGCAGCCAGCGAGCAGGGCGGCAAGCAGGAATGCGGCGGACCAGCGGCCGGGACGCGGCATGGAAGTCATTGTAGCGGTCCTGTCGGGCGGGACAACTCCGTGACGCCGATCGAGGATTGCCCGCGCGCTGACACACGCGGGGACGTGGTGAGGCACGAAGAGGAGTGCGCGGCGCTCGCGAGTGCGGGACGGGTCGCGCCGGGAGGTCGCCGAACCCAGGGGAGAGGGACCATGCGCTTCATGATCATCGTGAAGGCGAACCGGGACTCCGAGGCCGGGATCCTGCCCAGCCGGGAGCTCATCACCGAGATGGGGAAGTTCAACGAGGAGCTGGTCAAGGCGGGCGTGATGCTCGCCGCCGAAGGACTCCAGTCGAGCTCGATGGGCGTGCGGGTGAGGTTCTCGAACGGCCGGCACGCCGTGACCCGGGGTCCTTTCCCGGATCCCGAGAGCCTCGTCGCCGGGTACTGGCTGTGGAAGCTGGACTCGCTCGACGACGCGATCTCCTGGATCAAGCGCGCGCCCTTCCGGGACACCGAGATCGAGATCCGCCAGGTCTTCGAGACGGAGGACTTCGCCGCGAGCGATCCCACGGGCGAGCTGCGCAAACAGGAGGAGCGGCTTCGCGCACAGATCGCCGGCAAGCGCTAGCGACTCGGGAAACCACGAGCCGGACGCCCGATCTCGACCGGGTGCCCGGCTCGCGCCGCCGGCGCCGATCAGGGCCCGGCCGCTTCCGAGGCGGAGACCGCCTCCGCGAGCAGCCCAGGGTCACGATCCAGTCCCAGTCGCGGTCATCGGGCAGATCGTCAAGGCCCTGGGAGCGGTGTGAGCCGAGATCGATGCCCCTCTCCGCCGTCACCCGGACCGCTCGCGGATCGGCGAGCCCCGAGGGCTTCGATCCCGCGCTGAACGCGCTCACGCCGGGGCCGCCCAGCGCCGCAGCGAAGCCCTCCGCCATCTGCGAGCGACAGGAGTCCTCGACGCAGACGAAGAGGATCCGGATCGGCTCGGAGGAGCGGTCGCGCGCAGCGTTCACGACCCGCGCTTCCACGCCGCGTCGACCGCGGGCGGCAGGGACTTCATCCGGTGCAGGAACGTGGCCACGCGCCACAGGTCCTCGTCCGGCTTGAGCCGGTCCCACGCGCCCATGCCGGTGTAGCGGATCCCGTACTTCACGACCACGAAGATCTCG
>DATKKO010000185.1:0-2051 GCA_035542955.1 Terriglobales bacterium | reverse complement strand
CGCGCACGCCCATCCACAGCCCGCCCGCGCGCGCGGCGCGACGCGGCGCGTCCTCGCCCGCGGCGGCCGGCACGCCGGCGCCGAGCAGCCCGGCGGCGAGCCCGGGTGACTCCACGATCACGTGCAGCCCGGCGTGGCGCGGGGCGAGCGCGGCGGTGAGGTCGAACGCGGGGTCGAGGTGGCGCAGCGTGAGCAGCTCGCACAGGTGCGTCCAGCCGCGGCGGTCGAGCGCGAGCAGCAGCGCGCCGCCCTGCGTGTCGGGCGCGGGCGCGCGGAGCGCGGCCACGTCGTCCTCGGGCTCGGCGACGCGGGTCGGGTCGGGCTCGTGCGCCCCGCGCGTGACGAAGCCGGCGATGTCGGATCGAACGCAGGGCGTGACCTCCGCGCCGAGGAGAGGCACGAGCCCCTCGGCGCGGGCGGTGCGATAGAAGGCGATCGCGAGATACAGATTGTCGCGGTCGGTGAGCGCCAGCGCGGGGCACTCGTGCTCGAGCGCGCGCGCCACGAGCGCCGCGGGTGACGCCGTGCCGCGCAGCAGCGAGCCGTGCGAGCGCACGCGCAGCGGCACGAAGTCCGTGCCGCGCTCCCGCGCCGGGCGCCTCGCCCGGCCGGATCCGCCCGCGTGCCGCATGTGCTCTCCTATTTCGTGAGCGAGGGCGTCCTCAGCACGAAGCCGTGCTCGTCCTCGTCGAGCCGGCCCTTGAGATGGAGCGCGCGCCCCGAGACCAGCACGCCGTGCCCGAAGGTGCGGCGCACGCCGTCGAAGGCGCGGTAGAGCGCGGCGCGCCGCCCCGCCTCGCGCTCGTCGAAGAGCGCGCCCTGCTCGCCCCCGGCGCGCACGAAGTTCGAGAGCGTGAGCCCGACGAGGTGGAGCGCCACGCGGCGGTGGAAGAGCCGCGCGAGGGTCTCGAGCGCGAGCCCGAGCACGATGGGATCGGCGTCCGAGGGCTGGCGTAGCGAGCGCGCCTGCTCGTCGCCCTCGCCGTCGGAATAGCGTAGCCGCACCGCGACCGTGCGCGGCCGGATGCCCAGCTCGCGCGCCGTGCGGCAGGCGCGGCCGGCGAGGTACTCGAGCATGCCCTCGATCTCCGCGCGGTCGGCGGTGTCGCGATGGAACGAGGTCTCGCGCGAGATCGTGAGGGGCACCTCGCGCTCGGTGACGACCGCGGTGTCGCGTCCGCGGCAGCGCTCGTAGAGCAGGCGGCCGGGCGCGCCGAACAGGCGCTCGAGCGCCTCGATCGGCAGCGCCCGCATGTCGCCCGCCGTGCGCACGTTCATCGAGCGCAGCGTCTTCGCGTGCGCGTGCCCCACGCCGAGGATCCTCTCGACCGGCAGGTCGCGCACGAAGGTGTCGGCTTCGCCCGCCGTGATGCGCGCGAGGCCGTCCGGCTTCACCGTCTTGCCCACGAGCTTCGCCAGCATCCGGTTCGGCCCGATGCCGCAGGTCACGGTGAGCCCGGTCGCCTCGCGTACGGCCTCGCGCAGGCGGCGCCCCGCCGCGAGCGGATCGCCGTGCAGCCGCTCCGTGCCCGTGAGGTCGCAATAGGCCTCGTCGAGGTGGGTCTCCACCGCCGGCGCGACCGCGCGGCAGCGCGCGAAGATCTCCTCGGCGAAGCAGCGATACACCTGCGCGTGGCCCTCGAGGATCACCGCCTCGGGGCACAGGCGCTTCGCCTCGGACAGCGTCATGCCCGCCTTGAGCCCGTGCCGCCGCGCCTCGTACGAGCACGAGGCGATCACGCCCGCGCCCACGATCACCGGGCGGCCCTTCAGCCGCGGATCGCGCTGCTGCTCGATCGAGGCGAAGAAGGCGTCGATGTCGACGTGCAGGATGGTGGGCTCGGGCGGCACGGTGCTCGGTCGCGCCTCACGGGGCGCTCCGGCGGCGGGCGGCACTGCGACCACGGGCGGGGCGCCCTCCATCACCCCTCCAGCGTCACGCTGTCCAGCCACCACATCAGATCCCCGCCCTGGAGCTGGAGCTGGTAGATGTCGCCGCTCTCCGCCGTGACGGAGAAATAGAAGTGAGGGTGGCGCGGCACGCGATCGAT
>DATKKO010000184.1:0-3716 GCA_035542955.1 Terriglobales bacterium | reverse complement strand
GCGCTTGTCGTCATCGATCCCGACCCACGGGATCGCCTTGGCCACGACCGGTCTCCTTTCCTGCCCGAAGCGGGCTCTGGATCACAAGCCTGATCACCTGCGATCCTACGAAGGGGTGACCGGTCACTCCATATGGTCTATATTCGGCCGCTCGCAGAGCGCATCTGAACGACCAGCTCTCGCGACCCCCACGAGCGCCGATCCCGTGCGGCCGGGCGATCTTCCGGGGAGCCCATGATTCGACGTCGTCTCGCACTCGTCACCCTGCTCGCCGTCCTCTTTGCGCTCGGCTGGTGGGTGGGCCGGGTCTCCTCCCGCGATCTCTACGGGGACCTGGACCTCTTCGTCGAGGTCCTCCACAAGGTCGAAGCGAACTACGTCGATCCGGTCGAGCCCCAGCCGCTCATGCGCGGCGCGATCAAGGGACTGCTCCGCGAGCTCGATCCCTATTCGCAGTACCTCGACAGCAAGGCCTACGCCAACCTGATGAGCGTGACCCAGGGCTCGTTCGGCGGGATCGGCGTCGAGGTGAACGTGCGCGAGGGCTACCCCACCGTGATCGCGCCCATCGAGGGCACGCCCGCGTGGGAAGCCGGCCTGCGCTCGGGCGACGTGATCACGGAGATCGACGGCAAGTCCGCCTACGGGCTCACGGTCGAGGATGCCGCCGACCGGCTGCGCGGAGCGCCGGGCAGCCAGGTCCAGCTCCAGATCAGCCGGGAAGGCGAGGAGCAGCCCCACGAGGTGACCCTCACGCGCCGGACCATCGAGACGAAGGCGGTGCGCACTGCGTTCGTCACGACCGACGGCGTGGGCTACCTGCGTCTCGCGGCCTTCACCCAGCGCGCGGGCGACGAGATCGCCTCGGCGCTGGACCAGCTGCGCCGGCAAGGCGCCCGCAGCCTGGTGCTCGATCTGCGGATGAACCCGGGAGGACTGCTGGAGCAGGCGGTCCGCGTGACCGGCGAGTTTGTCCCGCGCACCACGATGGTGGTCTACACGCACGGCCGCGCGCGCAGCGAGGACAACCGCTTCTACGCGGACGACACCCGGCCCAATCTGCGCTGGCCGCTCGTCGTGCTGGTGGACGGCGGCAGCGCGTCCGCTTCCGAGATCGTGGCAGGCGCCCTGCAGGATCTCGATCGCGCGCTTCTCGTGGGCACGACCACGTACGGCAAGGGATCCGTGCAGCGCGTATTCCCGCTGAGCGAGTCGCGGACGGCGCTCAAGCTCACCACCGCGCTCTACTACACGCCGAGCGGGCGCTCGATCAATCGCGCCACGCCGGACACGCTCGCGGACGAGGAGGACGACTCGGCTGAGGAGACGCCCGCGCCCGTCCGGGACTCGCTGCCGCGCCCCCTCTATCACACGCGGGCCGGACGTCCCGTGCTCGGCGGCGGCGGCATCACCCCGGACGTGATCGTGCGGGCGGACACCCTGAGCGGGCTGCTCCGGGTCGTGGAATCCCGGAACCTCGCCTTCCGGTTCGCGAACCGCTGGCTGAACGATCATCCCGTCGCGGAGCCGGACGCGAACGTCCCGGTGCCCTGGAGCGGGTTCCTCTCCTGGCTGCGAGGCGAGCACGTCGAGTTCACGTCCGCGCAGGTGGACTCGCAGCGCGTGCCGCTCGAGCGCGCGGTTCGTCGCGAGATGGCGCGGCGCATGTTCGGCGACGGGGCCGCGGCGCGCGTGGCGCTCGAGGGCGATCCGGTATGGGCGCGCGCGCGCGCCGTGCTCGAGAAGGCGCGTTCGCCCCGGGACGTGTTCGCCGTGGCCGCGGCCGGAAGCGGCGAGTCGCCCGCCCGGCCGGGCGGCCGGCGCTGAGATGCCCTTCGCCTTCCTCTGCGATTTCGACGGCACGGTCTCGCCGGTGGACATCGGCGCGGCCTTCGCCCGCGCCTTCTCCCGCAACGGGGCCGCGGAGCAGGAGGCGCTGCTCGTTCCCTGGATCCATGGGACGGTGGGCCATCGTGAGCTGACCGTGGCGCAGTGCGGGCTGATCTCGGCGGGGCCGGAGGAGGCCCTGGCCTTCACGCGCGGCTTCCGGCTGGATCCGGGCTTCGCGCCCTTCGTGGCGGAGACGCTGGCGCATGGCGGGCAGGTGATGGTGGTGAGCGAGGGATTCGACTTCTACGTGGCCGACCAGCTCGCGCGCGCCGGCCTGGCGGACCTCGAGTTCGCTTCCAATCGCCTGCGCTTCGAGAACGGCCGGGTCGTGCCCGAGTTCCCGTGGGAGGCGGGTGGTTGCGGACGCTGCGGCAACTGCAAGGCGCCCCACGTGCGCCGTTGGCGCGATCGAGGCTATGCGACCGTGCTCGTGGGCGACGGCCTGTCCGACCGCTGCGGCGCGCGGGAGGCCGACCGGGTGCTCGCGCGCGGCGAGCTGCTCGCCTGGTGCCGGCGAGAGGGTCTGCCGGCCGGGTCCTTCGCGGACTTCGCCGAGGTCGCGGCCATCGCGCGCCGCTGGCGGGAGGGCGGCGCGGGCTGAGGTCTGCGCTACACTGGCCGTATGCAGATCGGCGGCGTCCGGTTCGAATCCCCGTTCCTGCTCGCGCCGCTCGCGGGCGTGAGCGACTCGCCCTTCCGCCGGCTCGCGCGCGAGCAGGGGGCAGCCGGCGTGTACACGGAGATGGTCTCCGCCGACGGGCTCGTGCGCGGCCAGCGCGCCACGCTCGCGTACTGCCGCTTCCGGCCGGAGGAGCGGCCGATCGGGATCCAGCTCTTCGGATCGGATCCGGGGGTCATGGCCGAGGCGGCGGGGAGGCTCGGCCGACTGTCCGACGAGGAACGCCCGGACCTGATCGACGTCAACGTGGGCTGCCCGGTGCGGAAGATCGTGAACCGGCATGCCGGCGCCGCCCTGCTCGGCAACCTGCCGCTGCTCGCGGACATCGTGCGCCGCATGGGGGCGGTGAGCCGCGTGCCGGTCACGGCCAAGATCCGGCTGGCCTGGGAGGACGGCTCGCCCGCGGTCGTGGAGGTGGTGCGCGCGCTCGAAGGCGCGGGCGCCCGCGCGGTCGCGATCCACGCACGCACGCGCGCGGAGGGATTCGCGGGCCGGGCGCACTGGGAGCTGATCGGCGCGGCCCGGCGCGCGGTGAGCATCCCCGTGATCGGCAACGGGGACGTGCGCACGGCGGAGGATGCGGTGCGCATGCTGGAGACCACCGGATGCGACGGCGTGATGCTGGGGCGGGCGGCCTTCGGCGACCCCTGGGTCTTCCGTCGCGTGCGGGCGTTCTGGGAGCGGGGCGAGCGTCTGCCTCTGCCCACGGCCGCCGACAGGCTCGAGATGGGCCTGCGGCATCTGCGCATGATGGTGGACGAGATCGGCGCCGAGCGCGCCGCGCGGGAGATGCGCAAGCACGCGGCCTGGTACGTGAAAGGTCTGCCGCGCAGCGCGCTCGTCCGCGAGCAGGTGAACCGCACGCGGTCGGTGGACGAGATGACCTCGCTCCTGCGCCGCTACCGCGACGAGCTGGGCGCGGGCCCGCCCCGCGCCCGCGAGCGTGGAGGCGACCGTTGAGACCCTCTGATCTCGACCGGCTGCTCGCGCGGGTGAGGCGCGGCACGCTGAGCCCCGGCGAGGCCGCGCGGCGCATCCGCGAGGAGCCGCTCGAGCGGCTCGCCTTCGCCACGCTCGATCATCAACGTGCCCTGCGCACGGGATTCCCCGAGGTCATCTTCGGCCAGGGCAAGACGGCCGCGGAGCT
>DATKKO010000183.1:0-4930 GCA_035542955.1 Terriglobales bacterium | reverse complement strand
CTTCGGGCAACCGCGGCTCTCCGGCGCAGGCCCGCTCGGCGGCGGCGAGCGCGTCCCGCGCCTCGCCCTGCTCGTAGAGGAGCGGCGCAAGCTTGGCCCAGGCTTCCGCCGAGCGGGGATCGAGTTTGGTGGCGGTCGTGTAGCTCGCGATCGCGCGCTCGAGCGAGGTGGGCGCGAGCGACGACAGCCAGTCGCGCTTGGCCACGTCGCCGAGACCGATCACGGGCTCGGGATCGCCGGCCACGAGCGCGGCGGCGCGCTCGAAGCGCCCGTGCGCGAGGTTCGTCTTCTCGGCGAGGAAGTAGGCGTGGGCGAGCGCGAGCTGGTAACGCGGATCGTCCGAGGCGAGCGCGGTCGCCTCTTCGAGCTCGGTGATCGCGAGCCGGCGCTCGTCGATCGTGCCCGTGGCGAGGCGCGTCTGGGCCGAGCGGAAGAGGGACTCGGCGCGCTGGGAACGCGGAGAAGCGCAGCGGGCCATCGGCGCCGCCGTCGCGATCGCGACGGCCAGCGCGAGG
Organism: Terriglobales bacterium; assembly: GCA_035542955.1. GTDB lineage: Bacteria > Eisenbacteria > RBG-16-71-46 > RBG-16-71-46 > RBG-16-71-46 > JANXPZ01. The sequence goes on along the minus strand of DATKKO010000183.1, from coordinate 4,415 downwards.
AGTGCCTTGCCGAGGACCGGTCCGCGCTTCATCTCGTCCCTCCCCGCCCGGCGCGAGCGAGTATGGGCGCGGCGCGCGGCGTACTCAAGCGCAAAGCGCTACAGCGCCTTCATCCGCGGCCAGAGCCGCTGCGCCTCCTCCTTCGCCTCGGCCCGCAGCGCCTCGATGTCGCCGCGCACCAGCTTCCCCTGGTCCACGACCACGCGGCCCGCGACGGTGACCCGGCTCACCTTCGCGGGCTCGCCTCCGCCGGGCGCGGAGTAGATGACGACATCGGTCTCCGGGCCCGCGCCCCCGGGCACGTCGCGGAAGCACTCGGCCGCGAGCACGCGCCCGGTGACGAGCCGGCGCGCCGCGGCGTCCAGCTCCTCGTGCACGCTGCCCGCCGCGAGCCTCTCGAGCGCGGCGAGCTCCTTCGGCATGTCGGACTCCCAGCCGTCCGTGCCCAGCGCCACCTTGCCGCTCGCCCACAGCGAGGACGCGTAGCCCACGCGATTGCCCTCGTTCGAGCGCGGGTTCTGCACCAGCCACACGCCGCAAGACTCGGCGATGCGCACCTGCGAGGGCTCGAGGTGCACGCCGTGCGCCATGATCGAGCCGGCGGGCAGGGCCTCGGTCGCGAGCAGGCGCTCGAAGGGTCCTTCGTACCCGCGCTTGCGCGCGTCCTCGACGTCCGCGCGGTCCTCGGCCACGTGCACGTGCGTCGCCGCGCCCAGCTCGCGCGCGAGCCGGCCCGCCTCGCGCAGCGTCTCGTCGGAGCAGGTGAACGACGCGTGCAGGCCGACCATCCCCTTCACCAGCGGGCGCCGGTTCACGCGGATGAAGCGGCGGCACTCCTCGAGGCCGCGCTGGCCCTCCTCGCCCCCGCCGTTGCGGTCCGTCGCGCCGAAGCACAGCACGGCGCGCATGCCGAACTCCTCGCAGGCGTCGGCCAGCACGTCGAGCGAGCCCTCGATCAGGTTCGGCGACTCGTGATGGTCGATGAGGGTGGTCGTGCCGTAGAGCAGCGATTCGGCCGCGTAGAGCCGCGCGGAGATCCGCAGCGAGCGCTCGTCGAGCGCGCGGTCGAGGCGCCACCAGACCCGCTCGAGGATCTGCACGAAGTTCTCGGGCGGGGGCTCGGCGGGCGGCATGCCGTAGGGCGCGAGCGCGCTGTACATGTGAGTGTGGGCGTTCACGAACCCCGGAACGGTCCGGCCTGGAGTGTCCATGTCTCGATCGCTCCCTCGGGTGATGGTGCCCGCGGCTCGGCGCCGCGGCCCGCGGCGTCGCCGCTGGCGGTCACGGCCCGGACGGACCCCGGACGCCTGCACGAGCCCGACACTATAACCCGGCGCGCTCCCGCCGTCCCGCCGGGACAGCCCCGTCGGGAATTCCCTGAATCCGCCCGCGGCGCTCGGTCATCTGTAACCATCGTTGTTACGGGGGAGGCTATGACGGGAAACGTGCGCTTCGGGGTCGCGGTCCACGTGCTGGTGATGCTGGCGCTCGAAGAGGGTGCTCGGACCTCGACCGGCATCGCGGCCAGCGTGAACACGAACCCGGTGGTGATCCGGCGGATCCTGGGCCTGCTCCAGGCCGCGGGTCTGGTGCGCGGGCACACCGGCGCGGGCGGTGGGTTCGAGCTGGCGCGCTGGCCGGAGAACGTGTCGCTCGCGCAGGTGTTCCGGGCCGTCGAGGCGGACGGGCCGGCGCCTCCCGCGCATCGGCCGAACCGCAAGTGCCCGGTGGGGCGCCACGTCTCCGCCGTGCTGGCCTCGATCGGCACGCAGGCGGAGCGCGCGTTCCTCGCGAGCCTCGCCCGGCACACGCTGGCGGACGCGGTGGCTCGCGTCCGGCGCGAGGCCGGCGCCGAGCTGTCGTAGACACATCGAGGGCCGCTTCGGGCCCGAGAAGGAGCGAACGAACATGGCTGCCGAGCAGTGGAACATCGATCCCGCCCATTCGGGCGCGTACTTCGTGGTGCGGCACATGGTGGTGAGCAAGGTGCGCGGGGCGTTCACGCGCTGGAACGGCACGCTCACGGTGGACGAGGAGCGGCCCGAGAACTCGCGGGTCGAGGTGCACATCGACGCGGCCAGCGTCGACACGCGCGATCCGAAGCGCGATGCGCACTTGCGCTCGGCCGACTTCTTCGACGTCGAGCGCTTCCCCGAGGTCACGTTCCGCAGCACGCGCGTGGCGTCGCGCGGCCGCGACCGCCTGCAGGTGATCGGTGATCTCACGATCCACGGCGTGACGCATTCGGTCACGCTCGACGTCGACGTCCTCGGGCGCGGCAAGGACCCGTGGGGCGGGGAGCGCGCGGGGTTCTCGGCGAAGACCGCGATCCACCGCGGCGACTTCGGCCTGCTCTGGAATCAGGCGCTCGAGACCGGCGGCGTGCTGGTCGGCGAGAAGGTCGAGATCGAGCTCGAGGTCGAGGCGGTGAAGGCGGAGCAGCCGGCGGCGGCCGCGAAGAAGTAGATCGCGCGAGCACGAGGCGGCGGACGCCCGGCGCAGGCACGCCGGGCGTCGCTGTTTTCCGGCGCCGAACGAAAACAGGAGGAACCCGCTCCCGCGCGCGGGGGTTTGAACAGGGTAGGAGCTCTCCATGCCCCGGACCCTTTCGTTCGCCTTCTTCGTCACGCTGCTCTTCGTCGCGCCCTCTTGGGCGCGGCCCTGGACCATCGGCGGGGGCGGCGGGTTTCAGATGAACCAGTATCAAGTCAACGAGTATGACGCGCTTGCGTTCCAGCCCAACGGAACGCTCTCGGTGTTCGCCGAGACGCCTCTCGCGCCCACCGTCGCCTTGCGCGCGGTGGGCGCCTATGCGTGGTATGTGTGGGACAGGAGCATACAAACCCTCGACTCGGGATCGCATCCGTCGTGGCCGTCCATGGGTATCGCGTCCTTCGGGACAACGGTGCGGATCCGCATGCCCGGACGTCGGCGGACTGCGCCCTACGCTGAAGCGGGGCCGGTGCTCTGCTGGTCTCGGTGGCACGATCGGCCGGCCGGGTACTACGCGACCAATCCCGCTACCCGCGCCTCGATGATTCTCCCGGGATTGCAGTGGGGCGCCGGCTTCGAGGTGCGCCCGGTCGAACGCGTGCGCATGGAGTTCGGTCTGACCGGCCTCGTGACGAGCGCGCCGGGGAAGGTGGACCTGCCCCTGTTCGCCGGCGAGTCGGTGCGTGGCGTCCACCAGGTCGCCCTGACCGCGAGCCTCGGCTGGCGGATCTAGCTTCTCTTCTCCCGCTCCCGCCCCTCGCGCAGGTGGCCGAAGCCCGAGTCGTCGCTCAAGAGCTGCTGATCGAGCCAGCAGTCGATGATGCTCTTCCGGAAGCGCCATTCCTTGCCGAGCTTCACCGCCGGAATGCGCTTCTCCTGCGCCCACTTGTAGATGGTCTGCGGCCTGAGCCGCAGATAGTGCGCGACCTCCTCGAGCGTGAGGATCTCGTGATCGTGGCCCGCCGGATCGCGCGGGGGCTGGCTCATGGCCGGCTCATGCCCGTGGTGTCGAGCGGCTGGTGCATCAGCCAGCGCTCCGGGTGGTCCATCCGCGCCGGTGGGGCGCTCGCGCGGCCCTCGCCGCGCGCGATCTGCTGCACGGAATAGACGATCGCCGTGTAGAAGTTGCCCTCGTGGTGACGGAAGAGCTGGAACGGCTCGCCGCGATCGCCGACGAAGGGCAGCAGGTTCCACGCCATCTGCACGCCGACGAAGGCGAAGAGCACCGCCCACGCCTTCATGATGGTCATCGCGCTGCGTGGATAGACGCCGCGCTTCTCGCAGGCGTAGGCGAGGCCCTCGTGCAGCGCGACCATGCCGACGAGGCCCGCGCCGAGCACGATCACCACGTGGAGCAGCGAGAGGAAGTGGTAGTTGGCGCCGGTCAAGAGGAAGAAGAGCGTGACCGGCACCACCGCCGCGAGCAGGATCGCGGCCAGCGCGAGCGAGCCGGAGACCAGCGCGAGCATCTGCGCGAGCCTGAGCCGCGAGCCGACCAGCACCTGGATCACGAAGAACCCGGGGAAGCAGATGACGAGCGTGGCGATGAAGAGCAGCGGCAGCTTGATCGCGGCGGAGAGGCTCTGCAGCGCGCCGGCGTAGGCCCCGGCGGCCGCGCCGTAGATCGCGGCGAACACGACCAGCGTCCACGCCGAGTAGGCGATCTTGCGGCCGAGGCCCTCCGACTCGGCGACCTCGGCGAAGAACTTATCGCGATCGCTCAGCAGCTGCGTGAGGAAGAGCGTGTAGCCGGCGGATGTGGTCGGCTCGACCAGGGGAGCGGATGAGGCGGCGTTCATGGGCAGGCCCTCCTTTTCGTTGCCGATCATGGGCCGGCGTGACATTGTTTTCAAGTCTATTTTTCTGTTTGTTCGTTCTTGTTGCGGACGCCGGGACCCCCGCTCCGCGTCCCGTGTTCGCTC
>DATKKO010000182.1:0-8419 GCA_035542955.1 Terriglobales bacterium | reverse complement strand
ACGGGGCGAGGGGATTGCCGCCCGGGAGCAGCCTCCCCATCGGCGTGCCCTGGTTCGACTTCGAGCAGCCGCCCGCCGCGATGGCGAGCGCGAGCGCGCCGAGTCCTACGAGCCGCAAGACCTTCATGTCCGTCTCCTTCGTTGTCGGAGGGCCTCGTTCCGCGCGCCGGGCCTTTGCCGCGGCATGGCAGGGCGCGCCCTTCACCGGTGTAGAACCACGGGGGCGCGATCGAAGTCACATGCCATGACCACCGCCGTGAACCTCCTCCATGTGACGTCCGAGGGGTCTGCGTCGTTCCAGTTCACAGGGATGACCGATGCGGACCTCGTTGCCAGCGTGCTCGGCGGGAATCTCGACGCCTTCGCCGTCCTCGTGGATCGCTATCACGACGACTGCCGGCGCCTCGCGCGCCATCTGCTGGGCCACGAGCACGATGCCGAGGACGCGACGCAGGAGACGTTCCTGCGCGCGTATGCGGGGCTCGCTCGGTACGACGAACGCAATGCGTTCCGCTCGTGGCTCTATCGGATCCTGGTCAACCAGTGCCGCACGCTCGGGCGGCAGCGGCGACGGCGCGACCGGCGCTTCGTGCAGGACCCGGAGGCCCTGGGCCTGGCGGCCGGGCCGCCCGGAGATGCGGACGGGGAGTTGCGGCAGGCGCTGGCTGCCGCTCTGGCCGGCCTTGCTCCACGGCTGAGGGAGGCGTTCCTGTTGAAGCACGGCGAAGGGCTCGACTACGCGGAGATGTCGCGGATCACCGGCGTGGGGATCTCGGCCCTCAAGATGCGGGTGAAGCGGGCGGCGGACGAGGTGAGGCCGAAGTTGGAGAGACTGCTCCGTGGCTGATGTCGACGAGAGAATCGCCGCCGAGGTCGCGTGGATCTATCGGACGCATCCGCGACCCGAGGCCGCGGCGCGGGAGCGGCTCATGGAGAGGATCCGCGAGGCGCGTCCACCGGGGCGTCGCGGGCTCGGCCCGACCTGGTGGCTGCGGCCGCGCGCCATCTCGCTGCCCCCGCTGGCGTGGGCCGCTTCGGCTCTGGTGCTCGTCGCGCTCGGTGGCTCCCTCATGTGGCTCGCGCCTCTCGGGCCGGGAGCGCAGAACGCATCGACCGCGGTGACGACCGCTCCCGCGGGAGAGAGCCGCCGCCTCGTGCGGTTCGCCGTGCAGGCGCCCGGGGCCAGGCGGGTCGCGCTCGTGGGCGACTTCAACGGTTGGGATCCGCAGGCCTCGCCCATGCGTCGGGTGGGCGGAACCTGGCTGCTCTCGTTGCCCGTGTCGGGCGGCCGGCACGTCTACGCGTTCGTCGTGGACGGCGAGCGCTGGCTCAGCGATCCCGCCGCGCCGCTCGCGCCCGAGGACGAGTTCGGCTTCCGGAAGTCGGTGCTCGTGGTCCGAGATCCGGAGTCGCTATGAACGAAGGCCGGCACATCACGCGAGCGAGCGTGGCGCTGGTCCTGCTCCTGCTCGACTTCGCGGCGCAGCCGGTCCGCGCCACGGATGAGCGCCTCGTGCGGCGCCTCGATCCAGCCACGGCGCAGGCCGTGGGCCGCATCGTGGACGACGCGCGAGCCGCCGGGTTGCCCGCGGATCCGCTGGTGGCGACGGCGCTCGAGGGCTCGAGCCGTCGTGCCTCGCCGGCGCGGATCGTGAACGCGGTTCGCCGTCAGCTCGGCGAGCTGGAGCGCGCCCGCGCGGCTCTCGGAAGCGGGGCGGGCGAGGCCGAGATCGTGGCCGGCGCCGCGGCCCTGCGCGCGGGCGTCCCCGCCGACACGATCGCGCGCCTGCGTGGCTTGCGTCCCGACCAGCCGCTCGTCGTCCCGCTCGTCGTGGTGGCCGATCTCGTGACGCGCGGCGTGCCGGTCACCACGGCCTCGGCGAGCATCGTGTCCGCGCTGTGCGCCGGGCTGGGCGACGCGGAGCTGTTGCGTCTGCGCGAGCAGGTGGCGCTGGACATCCGCGGCGGCGCCTCGCCCGGCCGCGCGGTCGTATTGCGCGCGCAGGATCTGGGGCTGGCACTCGACGGGCAGCCGAGAGCACCGGCGGCCGAGCGCACCGCGCCGATGAGGACGCGGGCGCCATGAGACGAGCGGGGAGAGCCGACACGCGGTCGCTGCTCGTCGTTCCGGTCCTCGCGCTGGGAGTCTTCGCCGCGGATCTCGCGGGGGCCGCCGAGCCCGACGCGCGGCTGAGCGGAACCGCGCTCGCCGGCGGGATGGGCTGGGAGGCGAGCAGCGGCTCGCGCGTGCTCGAAGCGGGACCGCTGGGCCTGTGGGTGATGGCGGCTACGCGCGCGGCCGGCCCGAACGGCGATCACCTCCGGCCTGCTCAGCTCCTCGCCGGCGAGCGCCTCGAGATCGGCGGAGCGCGGCGCGGCGCCTGGCTCGGCCTCGCGCAGCAGCGAGCGTGGGAGGACGCGCGGATCTCGGCGTATCCCGCGGTCACCGCGGGCGCGTGGGCGCGGATGCACGGCTTCGTCGTGACCACGGACGTCGAGCGGCGCACGGCCCGCATTCCGCAGACTCCGCTCTGGATCACCTCGTGGCCGCCGGCCCTGCAAGGTCTGCCGGGCAACTGGCCGCCGGATTTCAGCCACTGGAGCGATGTCCTGCCCTTCTTCATGCCCCGCGACCCGGAGCAGGTGCACGTGACCGCGATCGTGACCTCGATTCGCTGGAGCCGCGGCCGGCTGGACCTCGAGGGCAGTGGAGGGGTGGTGACCGCGGTGGGGACGGGACCCTATCGGCTGGCGAGGGGCGAGGCCGCGTGGTGGCTCCGCCCGCATCTCGCCCTGACCGCGGCGGCGGCCGGCGCGACGCCGGCCTGGCTCGGCATCGATCTCGTCTCGCGTCCCCATGTTCAGCTCGGCCTGCGGATCGAGCCCGGGCGCGCCGCCGCGCCGCCGCCCGCGCGGACGACGGAGGCGAAGGCCGGCGCATGGCGTGTGCGCGATCGTGGTGGCGGCCTCTACTCGCTCGGCCTGTGGGCGCCGGCTGCGCGTACGGTCGAGCTGCGCGGTGACGTGACCGGCTGGAATCCCGTCTCCCTGCAATCCGCGGCTGACGGGTGGTGGGAAGCGACGCTCCCGCTCGCGCCCGGCCTTCACGGCGTCGAGATCCGCATCGACGGCGGGCGCTGGCAGCCGCCGCCCGGGCTCCCCGCCGCGCCCGGCGAATACGGCGCGCGCGCCGGCGTGATCGTCATCCCGTAGCGGGCCGCGTCAGCGCACGCCGCGCAGGAGCGGCACGAACTCCACCGGCATGAGCCTCTGCGTGCGCACGGCGCCGCGCGCGTCCTTCTCGAGCAGGAGCAGCTCCTCGCCCTCAGCGCCGTTCCTCACCGGAATCACCATGCGCCCGCCGCGCGCGAGCTGCGCGACGAGCGGGGGCGGCACGTGCTCGGCCCCCGCCGTCACCACGATGGCGTCGAAGGGCGCCTGCTCGGGCCAGCCCAGGTAGCCGTCTCCGTGTCGCACGGTGACCCCGCCGATGCCGAGCCGCGCCAGGCGTTCGCGTGCGCTCGTGGCCAGGGCGGCGAAGATCTCGATCGTGAAGACGCGGCATCCCGCGCGGGCCAGGATCGCCGCCTGATAGCCGGATCCGGTCCCGACCTCGAGCACCTTCATCCCGGGCCGCGGCCGGATCGTCTCCGTCATGGAGGCGACCAGGGAGGGCTGCGAGATGGTCTGGCCGCAGTCGATGGGGAGCGCCTGGTCGCTATAGGCGAGCGAGCGGTACTCGGGCGCGACGAACTCGTGCCGCGGGACCTCCCGCATCGCCGCGAGCGTGGCCGAGTCGCGCACGCCGCCGAGTTCAATCGCGCGCACGAGCTCGAGCCGGCGCGCGCGGAGGATCGCTTCCTCGGCGCTGTTCCCCGCGCGCGCCGCGACGTGCCGCTGCCCTCCGCAGGCGAGCCCCGGCAAGGCGGCGAGCGCCGTGAGCAGCACCAGCGACCATGGAGTCCGCCTCAGCGCACGATCACGATCCTCTGCTCCGCCACGCGCTCGCGGGTCTCGAGCCGCAGCAGATACACGCCGGCCGGGGCCAGTGCCCCGCGCGCGTCCCGGCCGTCCCAGGTGAACGCGTGCGTCCCGAGGTCCATCTCGCCCAGCGCGCGCTCGATCACGCGCCTGCCGTTCACGTCGTAGATCGCGACCCGCACGGTCGTGCGCGAGCGCAACGTGTACGTGAGGCTCACGCGGCCCATCGTGGGATTGGGACGGGCGAGCGAGATCTGGAGTTCCGGAGTCTCGGGGGTGACCGAGCCCGAGAAGGGCGCCGTCACCTCGAAGCTGATGCCCCCCGTGGTGCGCACATAACCGCCCTCGGAGACCCAGGTGGACTCCGTCGCTGCGAGGCAGTGCTCCCAGCAGCCCGGGAAGGGATCGTGCATCCGCTCCTCGACGGTGACGGTGCCGGTCGGTCCGTGGATGCCGTCGGGCAGCACGCGCAGCTGCGCGGAGACGGCGCCGTATGGGCTCACGACGAGCGACTCGCCCAGCGCGGGCGTCGACTGGATGGTCCAGCCCGCGGGCAGGGTGTTGCGCGCGACCTGCAGCACGACCTTTCCGATCGTGGGCCGCGGATTGTCCACGCGATAGCGCAGCTCGACCGGCCCGCCGGTCGCGGAGGTCGCCCGATAGTAGTTCTCGACCGCGACGCCGAAGTCGCCGTCGACCCAGCCGGAATCGGGCGGGATCGCGGGGCAGTCGAGCCTCGAGAAGACCTTCCAGTACGTCTGGTGGAATGGATTCTCCGGAGGCTCGGTGAAGCCCACGGGGCCCACGACGAGCGAGTCGCCGGGCATGAGCATGCTGATCGGCGCGCTCCCGATGTAGTGCATGCTGGTGTCCGCGGCCCAGGCGATGGTGGAGGGCAGCCCGTAGGAGAACTGGACCTGCGCGCTGGTGATCGGCACGTTGCCGGAGTTGAGCACGCGCGCGTAGAGCTGGCGGGTGCCGGCGGTCCCCTGCGCGGAGGTCGCGCGCTCCGGCCCGGGCCACGGTCCGAAGATGATCCCGCTTCCATCGGGAGCGCCCGAGCCGCCGTCGCCCCAGCAGCCGGCCCCGTGATGCAAGCCGCCCCGATAGTGGATCAGGTACACGAGCGGGAGTTCCGTGCCGTCGAGCATCAGCCGCTTTCCGTAGCCGGCGAACGAATCCCAGTACTGCGGCGTCTCCGAGCCGTTCTTGGCGAACTCGTCGTTCTTCTTCGCGTACTGGAACGCCTCGTCGAAGCTCACGTGGCCGTCAGCGTTCGCGTCGGCGTTCACCGGGTTCCCCTCGGGATCGGCCCCGTTCATGGCGCAGATCCAGTGATAGGGGAAGGCGCAGTAGTTGACCGAAGGCTTCTGCGCGTTCGGCCGCGGGTTGGGATTGTAGTCGTAGTAGTAGTTCGAGACCTGCTTTGCGGTCGAGGCGCTGCACGCCGTCCGCTTCGCGCGGCTCATCGCGTCCACGAAGCCCCCGCTGTAGCACTGGCCGAAGACCGCGCCCAGCTTGGGCCAGTTGTCGGTGATGAGGTCGCCCTCGTCCAGGTTCGTGAACACGCTGTCCATCTCGGAGGCTTCGAAGTTCTGGCCGTACCAGTAGGTGCAGATCTCCGATTCCTGGTCGTTCGCGTCCTGCGTGCCGTGGTCGTCGCCGAGGACGAACACCATGTCGTCCCCGTTCACGTCCCGGTTGAGGTCGAGCGTGTCGAAGACAGCGAAGATGTTGGCTCTCGTGCACGCGGCGTAGTTGTCGTTCAGGCCGTCGCCGTCGAGGTCGAGATACTGCCCGGCATTCCAGAGGACGAAGATGTCCTGCTTCTGGTAGCCGTACACGTTCTTGAGGGTCTTGTACGTGAATCGCATCGTGTTGATATGCGGGTAGTCGTCACCGTACCCGGTGATGATCACCGCGTACTTGCCCGCCTTCGCGATCGGAGCCGGGATCAGGAGCAGGGCCGCGGCGAGCAGGGCGGCGGCGAGGATGAGGAGACGGCGATGCATCGAGGGACCCTCCCATTCGCTGAGGAGCACGACACGGAAAGGCCGCGGCCGGGGTGCGGGGCACGCGAGGTCGGCCTGTGTGCGTCCATGTTCCGCCCGGGTCTTCGCGGCAGTCAATCGCGTAATGGGATCCCGGCCGCCGGGACGCGCGTCGCGGGCGGGGGCAGGCGGCCGATCGCGAACGAGGAGGGGCTCCGAGCGGCGGATCAGACGAGCGCGAGGCCCGCGAGCGCGGCGATGCCGCCGAGAGCCGCCGTCGCGGGCAGGCCCAGCATGGGGATCGCGAGGATGCCGGCGAGGAGCGAGCCCGCGCAGCCGCCGAGCAGGTCCGCCGCGTACACGGGTCCAAGCACGGCCTGCGCGTCCGGCGCGTCGTGCGAGACGGCCCAGGCGAACGCCGCCGCCACGAGGAATCCGCAGGCGAAGAGCAGGGCGACCGATTCCGCGAGCCCCACGCCCGCGCCGCCGCGGAGGCGCGCGGCGCAGAGGAGGGCGAGCGCGGCCAACAGCACGAACGTGAGCGCGCCCGACCGGGACCACCGCGCTCCGCGCGATGGTGCCCTCGGGTGCGACGGCGCCCCGCGGGCGAGCAGGCGCCCGAGAACCCAGGCGCCAGCCGCGAGGCCGGCCATGAACGCCGTGAGCAGCACGCCGAGATCCTGGAAGAGAACTCCCGAGCGGGTCTGGTACTCGAGCAGGAGCGCGGCCTCCAGCAGCATGCCCGACGCCCCGGCGAGCCCCGCGAGCAGCGCGCGCCGCGCGGTGCCCGGACCATCGCGCCGCGGACCATCGCGCTGCGCGCGATGGTGCCCCCGCGCCAGCGCGAGCAGGAGCGCGAGCGCGACCGCAGCCGCCCAGGTCCGGGGCGAGCGCGCCAGGGCCGCCGCGTCGGGCTCGGGCAGGTCGAGGCGCGCGAGCCGCGGGAAGAAGCGCGCGAGCCCGAGCAGCATGGTGGTCTGGTAGCAGACGGGCCGCGCGTCGAGGTTCGGGCGGGCGGTGCTGTGCGCGAGCAGGTCGGCGATGCGGCCGAAGCGGTCGTTCGTATAGAGGTAGCGCACGTAGGCCGGGCTCACGAGCCGCGTCGGCACGCCGCTCCGGCGCAGGCGCTCGCCGAGGAGCGCGGGGTCGCGCTCGAGCGGAGCGCGCGAGGCGAGGAACAGGTTCGTCGTGCCGGGCAGCACCACGGTCGCGGGGAACACCGTGCGCAGCGCCGCGTGCACCGCGCCCGCGCGGCGCGCCAGCACGGGCGTCCACAGGTTCTCGGCGCTCTTGAGCCGCAGCGCGAGCACGCCGTCGGGCGCGAGGCGCGCGGCGCAGGCCGCGAAGAACTCGCGCGTGTAGTAGCGGTTCGTGCGGCCCGACTCGGGCTCCGGCATCGCCGCGAGGATCAGGTCGTAGCGGCCGGCCCGCTCGAGGACGCGCCGCGGGTCCGCCGCGATCACGCGCGCGCGCGGATCCTGGAGCGCGCGCCGCTCGGACTCCGGCAGGTGGGCGCGCACGAGCGCGAGCAGGGCGGGATCCAGCTCGACGTCGTCCACCCGCGCGGAGGGGTCGCGCAGGGCCTCGGCGACGAGCCCCTGCGCCGCGCCGCCGAGCACGAGCACGCGGCGCGGCGCCTCGCGCTGGATCGCGGCCAGCCGCACGAACTCCTCGGCCGCGGTGCCCTGACTCTCGTACGCCAGCGCGTCGTTCTCGAACACGGCCGACTGACCGAGCGTCTCGGTGACCGTGATCCGGCCGTACGGCGTGTCGCGCGTCGCGGCCAGCGCGGGGTGGTTCCAGGCGGTCATGCCGCGATCGAACCAGGGAGCGGCGGCCAGCAGAGCGAACATCAGGAAGAGTCCCGCCGCCGCGCTCTCGCGACTCGCGCCCGAGCCGCGCCACGCGGCGGCGAAGGCGAGCGAGCCGCAGACGACCGCGGCCGTCCAGTTCTGCACGCCGATCGCGGGCAGGAGCGTGGCGAGCAGGCCCCCCGCGAGCCCGCCCAGGCTCTCGAGCGCGTAGGCCGTGGCCAGCGTCCCGCCCGCCGCGGCGTAGCGGCGCGCCGTCCACTGGAAGAGCAGCCCGAGGAGCAGCGAGACGGGGATCACGCAGAGCGCGAGCGCCAGCATCTGCCGGTCGAAAGGCAGATCGGCTCCCGGGACTCCGCGGAAGAGCACGCGCGACCCGCGGGCGAGGGCCACGGCGAGCGGCAGCGCCAGACCGTAGCCGACGAAGAGCCGGCGCACGGCAAGCTCGCCCGGGGCGTGGCGGCGGCCGCCGGACCCGCCTCCGGCGAGTGCCCCGGGTGCCCCCGCGCCCGCCGCCGTGCCGAGCAGCCAGGCGCCGAGCGCGAGCACGAGGATCAGCTCGCTGCCAAAGAAGGCGACGTCCAGCTCGCGCAGCAGGACGACCTGACCGAGCATCGCGAGCGCGCCGATGGCGAC
>DATKKO010000181.1:0-3503 GCA_035542955.1 Terriglobales bacterium | reverse complement strand
CGAGCTTCGATGAAGGAGAGCGGGACCCCGGCGGCATGGGCGAGAAGCTCAAGTCGGGCAACGGCGTCATCGTCGAGATCTAGCCCTCGCAGTCCAGGACCGAAGCCTCGCAAACCCCGGTCTGTTTCCTCGCCTGCGGGTCAACGTGACCGGCGTCCCGCTCCCGGGCCGCGCCTTCCGCTACAGGGTGACGACCAGTCCGTCGTGCGCGCACTCCTCGGGCACGGAGGCGACCTGGTCCAGCATCTCCCTGCTCATGTGGGTCAGGATCAGCCGGCGGGCGCCGACCCGGGAGGCGTGGGCCCGGATGTCCGGGTAGTTCAGGTGCCACTTCACCGGCTTGTCGAAGAAGTAGGACTCGGCGATGAGCAGGTCCGCGTCCCGCGCCGCGCGCGCCACGTCGTCGGTCCACTCGGTGTCCCCGGTGTAGGTCAGGACGCGGTCGCCTACCTGCACTCGCAGCGCGGTCGGGTTGGTCTCCGCAGTGTGGCGAGCCCGCTCCGGCGTCACCACCAGGTCGAGCACCGGGTGGGCCCGGCCCGGCTCCATCTCGATCCACTCGAGTGGGAACTTCGGCGTCATGAGGTGAGAGCCGGGGAAGAGCGCCTCGCGGATCGAGTCCATGCGGGCGCGCAGGGCGCGCGGACCCGCGATCGCCAGCGGCCGGGCGCGGCGGGCCCCTAGCATCGCGTCGATCAGGAGGAACGGCACGCCGCCGCAATGATCGCCGTGCAGGTGCGTGAGCAGGATCGCGTCGAGGGAGTTGTGCTCGATCCCCTGCTGGGCCAGCGCGATCAGCGACGAGGCGCCGAAGTCGATCGCGAAGCGCGAGCGCGGCCCGTCGACCACGATGCAGGTCTGGAAGCGCCCTCCGCTGCCGAAGGAGTCTCCCGAGCCGACGAAGCGAACCGTGATGGACATGGCGACCCCCCCTCGCCGCGCCATGTTACTCGAAAAACCTCGCGCGGCGCCCCGTACCTGCGAGACCATCACCGCGTGCGGCCCTTCGACCGGAAGTTCGGCGCCCGGTTCCTGGCCGAGGTACCGACCGCCCCCGGCGTCTACCGCTTCCACGACGAGGCCGGCGGCCTGCTCTACGTCGGCAAGGCCGCCAACCTGCGCCGGCGGCTCGCGCAGTATCGTCTCGCCGGCCGGCGCAAGAAGGAGCGCAAGCGGCGCGCCCTCGTGAAGTCGGCGGCCCGGATCACGTGGGAAGTCTGTGAGTCGCCGCTGGCCGCCGCCCTCGCGGAGATCCGGCTCATCCAGGAGTTGCGCCCGCCCCGGAACGTGGCGAGCGCGTATCCGTTCCTCTACCCGTTCGTCGGGCTCGCCGCCGACGGGGACGAGGTGTACTTCTGCCTCACCACCTCGCCCGACGCCTTCCCGGCCGTCGAATTCCACGGTGCGTTCCGCTCCCGCGAGATCACCCGCGAGGCGTTCTTCGCCCTCACGCTGCTGCTGCGCTACGTCGGCCACCCGGTACCGCGCCACCGCTGCCGGCGCCTGGGCGCCGCGCGGCATTCGCACGTCCGCGGGTTCCGGCGCCTGCCCGCGGGCAGCCTGGCCGCCTGGAGTCGGCTGCTCCGCGGCGAGTCGCGCGCCGCCCTCGAGGGGCTCGCGCTGCGGCTGGTCGACCACGCCGGCGCGCGCGCGCGGAGAGCCGAGATCCACGCGGCGCTGCGGTCCATCCAGCGCTTCTTCGAGGACGAGGCCTGCGCGCTGGCGCGCGTCCGGGCCGCGACCGGGTTCGAGCCGTACCCCGTCCCGCAGCGCGATCGCGACCTCCTGTTCGCCCGCGCCCGCCTGGAGTCGCTCCCGGCCTGAACTGACGGCGCTTGTCAGACACGTTGAGCGCGATCGTTATCTTGCCGGGTCTTTCTCCATGTAAGTGCCCGTCTTGATGGTCGAAATGGGCTGGCACCGAGGATGCACACAGGATGGTCATGGCCGACGAGCGTCCCGCCCGCCGCATCCTGGTCGTCGACGACGACGCCGTCCTGCGTGAGGTGCTGACCGCCGCCCTGTCGGGCGACGGATACGAGGTCGTCGCCGCCTGCGACGGCAGCGAGGCGCTGGCCCTGCTCGAGCGACAGCCTTACGACCTCGTGCTCAGCGACCTGCGGATGCCCCACGTCGACGGCCCCTCGCTCTACGAGACCCTCCGCACGCGTCACCGCTTCCCGGTCCGCTTCGCCACGAAGCTGCCTCGCGTGATCTTCATGACCGGCAACGCCGCGGAGCACACCGAGTTCCTGCGGGGCACCACCGATCCGATCCTCGAGAAGCCGTTCCCCCTGCGGGTGATACGGCAGATGGTGAGCGTGCTGCTGGCGGCCTCGTCATAGGCGCGACCACCGTGCCCGGCTGCTCATGCGCCTAGCCCCCAAGATCTTCCTCGTCTCGGCTCTCGTCATCGCCGTCCTGTGCGCCGCGGCCAGCTGGAGCCTGCTGACCGTCAAGCGGCTCGTGACCGCCCACCAGGACATCACGACGCGCTCGGTGCCCGCGCTGCGCCTGCAGGGCACCTTGCGTGAGTCCATCCGCAGCCTGATGCGGCTCGAGGCGCGCTGGCTCGTGCTGCGGGACCAGGACTACGCGGCCGCGTGGAACCAGCGCGCGGCCCAGATGGCAGACGGTCTACAGGAGCTCGGCGGGTACTTGGAGACTCCCGGGGAGCGCGCCGCGCACGAGGCGGCCCGCATCGCGTTCCACGAGTACCGCCGGCACGTCGAGTCCGAGCGCCGGCTCGTCGCGGCCGCGCAGGGCGCGGGGGCGCTGAAGCTCGCGGAAGGGCCCGCCCGCGAAGCCGCGCAGCGCGCGGAGACCGCGCTGACCGAGATGACCGCGGCCACCGAGGCCGCGCTGGCCCGTGCCCAGGCGGAGGCGCACGCGCTGGAGGACCGGACGTGGCGCGCCGTCGCGGCGGCGCTGCTGGCCAGCGTCGCGCTCGGGCTCGGGGCGAGCGCACTGCTCGCGTACCGGATGACACGCTCGCTCGGGCGGCTCACCGTGGCCACCGCGTCGGTCGCGGCCGGGACCTGGACCGAGCCGATGGCTGCGGAGGGCCGCGACGAGATCGGCGAGCTGGGGCGCTCGTTCAACCGCATGGCGGAGCGGCTGCGCGAGGTCGACCGGCTCAAGGAGGACTTCTTCTCCCAGATCTCGCATGACCTGCGCAGTCCGCTGGCCTCGATCCGGCTTGCCGCCGAGACCCTTCACGAGCGCGCGCACGAAGGAGGCGACGCCCATCAGGCGCGCTTCGCGCAGCTCATCGACGCCAGCGCCGCGCGCATGCTGGGCATGGTCAACGAGATCCTCGACTTCACCAGACTGCGCGCCAAGGCGATGCCGCTCGACCGACGACCGATCGACGTACTGAAGGCGGTGGTACGCGCGATGGATGAGATGCGACCGATGGCCGAGGAGAAGCGAGTGCGCATGGACCTGGCCGCCGACGGCGGTGACTTCACCGCGCTCGCCGAGGAGGGCAGCCTGGTGCGCGT
>DATKKO010000180.1:0-10221 GCA_035542955.1 Terriglobales bacterium | reverse complement strand
CCCTGTCCACGAACGTGATCGGCGGGAATCTGGTCAAGGTGTTCTCCTGGTACGACAACGAGTGGGGCTTTTCCGAGCGCGTGGTCGACGCCCTGCTCAAGATGGCGTAGGAGGGGCCATGGCCGAGGCCAAGAAGGGTCTCAAGGACGTCCAGCCGACGGGCAAGCGGGCGCTCGTGCGCGTGGACTTCAACGTGCCGGTGAAGGACGGCGAGGTCACCGACGACACGCGGATCGTCGCCTCGCTGCCGACCATCCGCTACCTGCTCGAGAAGCGGGCGCGGGTGATCCTGATGTCGCACCTCGGGCGGCCGAAGGGCGGCCCGGACACGAAGAACAGCCTGAAGCCCGTGGCCGCGCGGCTCGAGCGTCTGCTCCGGCAGCCCGTGGCCTTCGCCTCCGATTGCGTCGGCCCGGCGGTCGCGACCCAGGCGCAGGCGCTCCAGGACGGTCAGGTGCTGCTGCTCGAGAACGTGCGGTTCCATCCGGAGGAGGAGAAGAACGATCCCGGCTTCGCGCGCCAGCTCGCCGCGCCCGGCGAGCTCTACGTGGACGACGCCTTCGGCAGCGCCCACCGCGCGCACGCGTCGACCGAGGGCGTCACGCACTTCCTGCGCCCCGCGGTGGCCGGCTTCCTCATGCAGAAGGAGCTCGACTATCTCGGCCGCGCGCTGAACAACCCGCAGCGCCCGTTCGTGGCCGTGCTGGGCGGCGCCAAGATCTCCGGGAAGATCGACGTGCTCACGAATCTGCTCGGCAAGGTCGATCGCCTGCTCGTGGGCGGCGCCATGATGTTCACCTTCCTGCGCGCGCAGGGGCGGGCCACCGGGAAGTCGCTGGTCGAGGAGGACCGGCTCGACATGGCGCGCTCCGTGCTCGAGCAGGCGAAGAGCAGGAACGTGGATCTCGTGCTGCCCGTGGACAGCGTGGTCTCGACGGCCACCGACGGCAGCGCCCCGGCGCGCACGGTCGCGGCGGACGGGATCGGGCCGGAGGACATCGGCGTGGACATCGGGCCCGAGACGATCAAGCTCTTCACCCGCAAGCTCGCGGACGCGAAGACCGTGGTCTGGAACGGACCGATGGGGATCTTCGAGGTCCCGGCCTTCGCTCGCGGCACCTTCGGCGTGGCGGGAGCCATGGCGGGCCTCACCAGCCACGGCGCGATCACGGTCGTGGGCGGCGGCGACTCGGTCGCGGCCATCCAGCAGTCGGGCCTGGGCGACAAGTTCAGCCATCTCTCGACCGGCGGCGGCGCATCCCTCGAGTTCCTCGAGGGCAAGGTGCTGCCGGGGGTCGCGGCCCTGGACGACGCCTGATGGCCGCGCCCTGGCCGCGCCGCCCCCGGCTCGTCGCGGGCAACTGGAAGATGCACAAGACGGCCCCCGAGGCCGCGGCGCTCGCGCGCGAGCTCGTGGCGCTCGCGGGCGGGGCGCGCCCCGGCTGCGAGGTGGCGCTCTGTCCGCCGTTCCCCGCGCTGCCCGCGGTGGGGGAGGCGCTGCGCGGCAGCCCGCTCCGCCTCGGCGCGCAGAACCTGCATCCCGCCACCCACGGGGCGTTCACCGGCGAAGTCTCGGGCCCGATGCTGGCCGCGCTCGGCTGCGCGTTCGTGATCGTCGGCCACTCGGAGCGCCGGCACGGGATGGGCGAGACCGACGAGCTCGTGGCGCAGAAGCTGAGGGCCGCGCAGCGCGACGGGCTCGTGCCCATCGTCTGCATCGGCGAGACCCTGGCCGAGCGCGAGGCGCAGAAGACCGCCGAGGTGCTCGTCCGCCAGACCCAGGCCGCCTACTCCGCGCTGGACCGCGCGGCGGCGCTCGCGACTGTGATCGCGTACGAGCCCGTGTGGGCGATCGGCACCGGCCGCGTGGCCACGGTCGAGCAGGCGCGCGAGGCGCACCAGATCGTGCGGGCCACGCTCGACCGCGTGGTCGGGCCCGACACCGGTCCGCACCTGTCGATCCTCTACGGCGGCAGCGTGAACGCGTCCAACGCCGCGGCTTTGTTCGCCGACGAGGAGCTGGACGGGGCGCTCGTCGGCGGCGCTTCGCTCGAGGCGGCGCCGTTCTGGCGGATCGTCTCCGCGGCCGCGAGCGCGGCCTGAGCGGAGCGCGGGACGCGGAGGGCAAGGCGAGCCGACCACGAGGCGGCGGCGAGCCGGCCGCCCGAGGAATCACTGCGCGCGGATCGATCGGGGACCGGGAACCGATCGGTCCGGTTGACGGAGACTGGCGCCGGTTGCTAGTCTCCCATGCTGCCCTGCTCGCCATGGGCTCAGCCGTCCATGAGAGCGGCCAGGCGCCCGCACCCCCGAGGAAGCCATGTACGTCTTTCTGATCCTGCTCCATCTGCTGATCTGTTTCGCGCTGGTCAGCGTCGTCCTGATGCAGTCCGGCAAGGGCGGCGGACTCGCCGGCGGGGCGTTCGGCGGCTCGGCGCAGACCGTCTTCGGCGGTCGCGGAGCCACGGACTTTCTCACGCGCGCGACCATGGTGCTGGCGGCCGCGTTCTTCCTCACTTCCCTCGGTCTCGCCTACCTGAGCATGGCCACTGGCGCGCGGCCGAGGAGCCTGATCCAGAGCCAGGCGCACAAGGCCGCGCAGACCGCCCCGAGCCGGATGCCCGCAGGCGCCCCGGGCGCCGGCGGCGCGGGGCAGGCGCCGGCCACGCCGCAGTCGCCCGCGCCCTCGGGAGGACGCTGAGGAAGGACGCAGACTCGATTGCCCGGGTGGTGGAATTGGTAGACACGTACGTTTGAGGGGCGTATGGGGAAACCCGTGCGAGTTCAAATCTCGCCCCGGGCACCAGGCAACGAGGGCCTCGCGATGCGCGAGGCCCTTGGCTTCTGGGTCCCGCGATGAGGCGCCGATCAGCAACGCGCGGGCAGGACGCGTCTGCGCCCGCAGGCGAGCCGGCTGTGCCCCACACCGCACGCGAATGGCCGTGGGTGCTCGCCGGTGCGCTCGGCATCCTGCCGCTGCTCTGGGCCAGCCGCACCCCGACGCTCGGTGTCCCGGTGATCGAGGACTACACGTTCCTGCACTCCCTCGCCTGGCATCGACCGGTGGACATCTTCGGACCGCTGGGCTTCGCCTGGTACTGGCGACCCGTGAGCCGACAGCTCTACTACTTCCTCGTTGGTCCGTTTCTGGTGCGGGCGCACTGGGTCGCGGTCCTGCTGGCCCTGGCGATGCTCCTCGCGATCTACGCCTTGCTCTATCGGCTCGCCCGCCGCGCCTTCGCCCCGCCGATGGCGGCCGCGATCGCCTGTTTCCCGCTGCTCGCCGAGCCCGCGCGCGTCCTCATCGCGTGGCCGAGCGGCGGCCAGCACCTGATCGCGGCCTGCCTCGCCGCGCTGGCCATCGAGCGCGCGGCGGCTGGCCGGCTGGCGTCGTCCTGCGTCGCCGCGTTCGGCGCCGTGCTCAGCCACGAAGCGGCGGTGATCGTGCTGCCCGCGCTGCCCCTGATCGCGGGGTTCTCCAGGCGCTCGTGGCGCGCGGCGGCGCGTTGGGCTTGCGCGTCCGTCCTCGTCGCGGCGCTGTGGGGCGCTGGCTACATCATCGCCCGGCACCACGGCTCGGGTCTCCCGGAGAGCGCCGGGATCGGGCTGCATCCACGGGCGCTCTGGGCTGTGCTCGTCCGCGCGCTGCTCTCGCAGTTCGGATGGGAAGGAATCGTCGCCGGGCTCCGCGTGCCGCTGGCGATCGGCGCCGGCCTGCTCGTCGCGGCTGGCCTCGCGCTCTCGTTCGCACCGTCCGCGCGCCGACGGATCGCCCGCGCCGGACCGGTCCTGCTCGGCGGCCTCGGTTGGTTCCTCGCCGGCATCGTTCCCCTCGCTCTCCTGGTGCCCGACGGGAGCGCCTGGCAGACCCAGATCACACCGCTCGGCGTCCTGCCGGCCTGGGAAGCGTGGCGCGCGACCGTGGCCTCGCTCGGACTCGCGTTCGTGCTCACGGGCTGGCTCGCACAGGCCTGGCGGCCGCTGGCCGCCGCGCTGGTGGCGCTGCGCCTGGCGACGCTGCTGCTCGCGGCGCCGGCGCCCCGCGTGGTCGCGTCGGAGCCGCCGGGAGCCGACTACCTCACCTTCGCGAATCTCGTGCGCATGCAACGCACGGTCGAGTCCACGCGCCGGGCGCTGCTCGAGTCCGCGCCCCGGCTGCCGCGCCACGCCGTCGTCTGCTACTGGAACGTGCCGCGGCTCACTGCGTGGGCCTTCGCCGATTCGCGGGCGCTGCAGGTCTGGTACCACGACACGACGCTGGTCTGGTCGGGCTTCGGCGGCCGTGAAGGCTGGCGATCGTCACCGGCCGCGCTGATCGAGTACGAGCGCGAGTGGCCGTGGCCCGCCGTGGCGATCGACCCCGAGGCGCAGCGTCTCTATCGCCGCGCCGGCGAGGCATCCGAGGCCGGCGAGCTGTCGACCGCGGAGTCGCTGCTGATCGCGGCCCTGAGCGCGCAGCCGCGGCGGGCGCCGGGCTTCGCCGGGAACATCCGGCAGAACCTGGCCTGGATCTCGTTCGCCCGGCGCGAATACGCGCG
Source organism: Terriglobales bacterium (assembly GCA_035542955.1). GTDB lineage: Bacteria > Eisenbacteria > RBG-16-71-46 > RBG-16-71-46 > RBG-16-71-46 > JANXPZ01. The sequence continues at coordinate 5,683 of DATKKO010000180.1, read as the reverse complement.
GGCCGACTCGCTCAACCGGCTCGCTCTCGAAGAGTGCGGCGAGACGCCCGACTACTGGCTGCTGTCGGCCGAACTCGCGGTCGCCCGCGGCGATGTCGCCGGCGCCCGCCGGGCGGCGCTGCGCAGCCTGGAGCTGGATGACCGCGACCCGCGGACCATTCAGCTCCTGATGTCGCTCGGTCCCGCGCCATCGGGAAGCGCCGGGCCGTGAAGGTCGCCCGTCGGCAGAATCGAATCTGAAGACGCGTACCGACCGGATCGTCACTGGACCGGCCGCGGTGACCGACCCGGCGGGGGGCACTCCGCATCGCGCGCCCCCCGCGCAGCCCGCGATTTTCCTGAGGTTTGCGTGCCGCGAACGTCTTGAGAGGCCCGCAGCCGTGTGCTAGCGTGCGCTCGGAGCCGCATCCACCGGCAGCGAGCGTTCACGGGGCCTCGAGGACGGTGTCCCGTTGGCCTGCCCGGTCCACCTTCACAGGGAGCGTGAAGCCCATGGCGTTGGTTGCCTTCGTCCTGCAGGTCGGCGGCGTGCGCGCTTCGGTACCCGCGCTGGTCGCCTCCTCCGGGTTGTTCGCCAAGTTCATCCTCGTCCTGCTGCTCGGCGTCTCGGTCTACACCTGGGCGATCATCGTCGAGCGGCTCCGGCTCTACCTGCGCGTGCAGCGGGAGGATCGCGAGTTCCTCGCCGCGTTCCGGGCGGGCGCCACGGCGAATCCCGGCGTGGAGCGCACGAACGCGAGCGTGCTCGCGTTCCTCGCCCGCACGGGCGAGCGCGCGCTCGGCACTCCGCCCCATGCGTCCGCCACGTCCCCGGCGTCCGCGCCGGCGCCTGCGTCCCGCTACGAGCTGGCCCAACGCGCCATGGAGCGCGCGGCGGGAGACGAGCTCGCCCGCCTCGAGCGGCACGTGGGCTTCCTCGCCACGGCGGGCAGCGTGTCGCCGTTCATCGGCCTCATGGGCACGGTGTGGGGCGTGATGAGCGCCTTCCTCAGCATCGGCGCCCAGGGCTCCGCGTCGCTCGTGGTGGTCGCGCCCGGCATCGCCGAGGCGCTGATCACGACCGTGGCGGGTCTCGCCGCGGCGATCCCGGCGGTGGTGGGCTACAACCACCTGCTCGCGCGCCTGCGCGTCATCACCAACGTGAGCTCCGCGTTCGTGACCGAGTTCCTCGACCGCCGCGCGGGAGGCGTCCCGGCGTGAAGAGCGGGCCTCCGCGGGTGCCGATGGCCGACATCAACGTCACGCCGTTCGTGGACGTGGTGCTCGTGCTGCTGATCATCTTCATGGTGACCGCGCCCTTCCTGCAGGGCGGGCTCGAGATCGACCTGCCGCGCGTGGCGACGCGCGGTCTCGACGTGCGCGAGGGGCTGATCGTGAGCGTGCGCGCGGGCGGGACGGTCGCCGTGGGCAACTCGATCGTGCCGGCGGCCCGCTTCGAGGACGCGCTCGCGCGGGCGGGCGCGGCGCAGCGCCCGGTCTTCCTCAAGGCGGATCGCGGCGTGCCCTACGGCACGATCGTGGAGCTGATCGCGCGCATGCGGCGCGCGGGCGTCGCCTCGCTCGGGCTCGTCACCCAGCCGCCGGCGCCGGAGGCGCATCGGTGACGCGCTCCGCGCTGATCGGCTCGGCGGCGGCCCACGTCGCCGTGCTCACGGTGCTCTTCGCGGTGCGCGAGAGCCAGCCGCTGATCGTGCCCGGTCCGGAGGTCGTGCAGGTCGGGCTCGTCGAGCCGGGCGCGATGCCGCGCGTCGCGGCCGCTCCGGCCGCCGCGGAGAAGGCGGCCATGAAGGCGCCGGACATCAAGCCCGAGCACGCGGAGGGGGTGAAGCTCGCGCCGCCGAAGAAGCCGCCGAAGAAGCCGAGCGCGCCGCCGAAGGAGGAGGTTGCGCCTCTGCCCGCGAGCGGCACGGTGCTGCCCTACGCGCAGGTCGGGAACGCCGGCCTGTCGGGCGGCGTCGCCACGGACGCGCGCGACTTCGAGTTCACGTACTACCTCATGCTGATCCGGAACAAGGTCGCCCAGAACTGGTCGCCGCCCGCGGGGCTCGAGACCGGCCGCCAGGTGCAGGCGGTCGTCTACTTCCGGGTTTCGCGCGGGGGCGGCATCTCGTCGATCCGCCTCGAGACCGGCAGCGGCGTCGAGTTCTTCGACCGCTCGGCCCTGCGCGCGGTGACCCTGAGCGATCCGCTGCCACCGCTGCCGCTCGGCTTCCCGGGGTCGGATCTCGGCATCCACTTCGGCTTCGAGTACGCGCGGCCATGAGGACCCTGCTCGCGGTCGTGCTGCTCGCGATGCTCGCCGGTCCGGCGCGCGCGCAGACGCGCGAGGTGCGGATCAACATCTCCGGCGGCGGCCACAAGATCCAGCTCTACTGCGAGGCGTTCACGGGCCCTCCGGCGCCGGCGGGCGCACCCGCCCCGCGCGGAGCGGACGAGGTGCTGGCCTCCGATCTCGAGCAGTCGGGCGTGTTCTTGGTCTCGCGCGCCTGGGCGGGTCAGCCTCCATTCGACGTGCAGGCGGTGACGGGCGGGCGCTGGACGGTGTCCGGCGGCCAGGTCACGCTGGACGGCGAGGTGCGCGACTTCCCCGCGCGGCGCCAGATCCTCGCGCGCAGCTATCGCGGGCCCGCGTCCGACTGGCGCGCGCTCGTGCACCGCTTCGCCGACGACATCGTGCTCCAGTTCACGGGCGAGCCCGGCGTCTCGCGCACGCAGGTCGCGTTCGTGGGCCGCAAGGGCCGGATCAAGGAGCTGTACGTGATGGATCTCGACGGCGCGAACCTGCGGCCGCTCACGAACGACCGCTCGATCGTGCTCTCGCCCTCGTGGTCGCCCGACGGCTCGCTGATCGTGTTCGCGACCTATCGCGACGGGGGCGATCCGCACGTCTACGTGGTCGCGGCCACGGGCGGCAAGGTCTATCAGCTCTCGGCGCGCCCCGGCATCAACTCGGGCCCGGAGTACTCGCCGGACGGCCGCCAGATCGTCTGCACGTTGAGCCGCGACGGGAACCCGGAGATCTACGTGCTCGACGCCCGCGGCGGAAACCCCCGCCGGCTCACGGACAATCGCGCGATCGACACCTCGCCCTGCTGGTCGCCGACCGGCCAGCAGATCGCGTTCACGTCGGACCGCAGCGGCACGCCCCAGGTCTACGTCATGGATGCCTCGGGGGCCAACGCGCACCGCCTGACGTTCGACGTGGACTACACCGATTCACCCGCCTGGTCGCCCAAGGGCGATCTCATCGCGTTCGTGAGCCGCACCTCCTCGGGATTCGACATCTACGTGTGCCGGCCCGACGGCACCGGCTCGCAGCTCGCGGTCACGGGCGGCAGCAACGAGAACCCGTCGTGGTCTCCCGACGGCCGGCATCTGCTGTTCGCCTCGGATCGCGATGGCCCCTTCGCGCTGTACGTCACCGATCTCGATGGGCGTCCGCCGCGCAAGCTCGACACCGGCGACCACGTCGCGACATCCCCCGCGTGGTCCCCTCGCCGTGCCGGAAGCGCACCCGCCGCCCAGCTCGGCAGTCCACACACCAACCCCGGAGGAAGCCGATGAGAAGAAGCGTTCGTGCGTCGCTCGTTCTGCTCGTGGCGGGCCTGGCCCTCTTCGCCGCTGGATGCGCGAAGAAAGCGACGGAGGCGCCGCCCACGCCGCCGCCCGCTCCTCCCGTTACGCAGCAGCCCACCACGCCGCCGCCCACGACTCCGCCCACGCCGCCCGAGACCGTCGCGCCGAGGTTCTCCCAGGGCGATCTCAGCGACGCGTTCTTCGACTTCGACTCCTACGCCCTGCGCGAGGACGCCAAGGCCGCGCTCGACAAGGACGCGAAGGCGCTCCGGGACAACAAGGACGCGAACATCACGATCGAAGGACACTGCGACGAGCGGGGCACGGTCGAGTACAACATCGCGCTGGGGGAGAAGCGCGCCGGCGCCGCCCGTGACTACCTCGTGAACGCGGGCGTGAACGCGTCCCACATCCAGACGGTCTCGTACGGCAAGGAGCGGCCGTTCGCGGAGGGCCACGACGAATCCGCGTGGGCCCAGAACCGCCGCGCCCACTTCGTGCTGCGATGAAGGGACCGACCGGGGGCCGGTGGAGCGGACACACGCGCTCCCCGGCCCGGCCGTGGGCGGGAGGTCCGGTCGCGCTCGCGCTCGGCCTGCTCCTCGTCGTTCCGGGCTGCTACGCGCCGCAGCTCGTGGTGCTCAAGTCGGGTCTCGACAGCCTGCGCGTGCAGGTGGACACGCTGGCGGTCCGCGACTCGATCTCGATGCGGGTGATCGCCGGGATCCGGCACGATCTCTCGGAGCAGCGCGACATCCTGCTGAGCACGCGTGCCGCGACCGGAAGCACCACGCAGGAGCAGTCCGAGCAGATGAGCCGGCTCGAGGCCAAGCTCGACGAGGTCATGGCGCGCTTCAACCAGATCCAGAAGACGGCCGAGCCGGTGTCGGCCGCGCCGGGCGCGCCCGATCCGAACCAGCTCTACGATCAGGCGTCGCAGGATCTGACCCAGGGCCGCTATCCGCTCGCCCTCCAGGAATTCCGCGAGTACGTGCAGCGATTCCCCACGTTCGACCTCGCGGACAACGCCCAGTACGGCGTGGGCGAGTGCTTCTACGCGCAGTCCAAGTTCGACAGCGCGGCCGTCGAGTACGAGAAGGTCGAGCAGCAGTATCCGCAGGGCGACAAGGTCCCGGCGGCCCTGTGGAAGCTCGCCCTCTGCCGGGAGAAGCTGGGCCAGGCGGGACAGGCACGAAAGACGATGGAGGACCTGGTCAAGCGCTATCCGCTGTCGGGTGAGGCTCAGCTCGCGCGTGACCGTCTGGGCGCCGCCAAGCACCGCTGAGGCCGCGAGGGGCCGGCAGCGACCTCGCGCCTCCGCGGCGCCCCGGCGCGGCCTGGCGTCGCTGATCGTCGCCTCGGCCCTCGTCCTCGGCTCTCCCGGCGCGCGCGCCGCGGAGGCCGGCATGGCCCCCGACGCGCGGACGCAGGCGCGCCCGCCGCGCGTCTCGGCGCTGCCGCGCGTGCACCGTCCCGCGCTCGCGCCCACGCCGCTCGAGCACCTGCGGATCGGAAAGGTCGACGTTCGCACGGACAACGTGTACGACCCGAGTCCGGGCGCCCCGCTCGCGTCGTTGCGCCGGCTCGCCAACCGTCTCCACGTGCGCACGCGCCCGGGCACGGTGCGGAACGAGCTGCTCTTCCAGCCGGGCGATCCCTGGAGCACGCGCACGGCCGAAGAGACCGCGCGGAACCTGCGCAACCTCGATTTCCTGGTGCCGACCGGCATCGCGGCCCGGCGTGAAGCCGACTCGGTCGTGGTGGACGTCGAGACGCGCGACCTGTGGACCACCTCGCCCGAGCTGGATCTGCAGACGGTGGGCGGGACGCGCACGGGCGCTTGGGGCTTCAGCGAGCGCAACCTGCTGGGATTCGGCAAGTCGATCATCGTCCTCTACCGGCAGGATCCGACGACCGTCACGCGCAGCATCGAATACGACGATCCGAACATCCACGCCACCCACGTGCGGCTCTCCGGGGGCCTGGGCCGATCGGCGGAGGGCTTCAGCCGCCACGCGGCGGTCTGGCGACCGTTCTACGCGGAGGAGACGCCGCAGTCGTGGACGCTGAGCGCGGCGGAGCAGACGTCCATCGCGCACCTGTACCA
>DATKKO010000179.1:0-3554 GCA_035542955.1 Terriglobales bacterium | reverse complement strand
AGCCCCGAGCCGTTCTTCATGACGTAGCTGCCGCGCGGCAGCCCGGCCTCGGCGAGAAAGTCCTCCACCGCCTCCACGCCCTTCGGCCACGTCCCGGGCGCGCCCTTCCTCTCGGCGCCGAGCGTCTTCAGGATCTGCTCGGCCACGAAGTTGTTGGAGTGCTTGAGGAGCCGGCGCACGACGTCGCCCAGCTCGGCCCCGGCCGCGCGCGCTCCGCTCCAGGAGAGCCCGCCCAAGCCGCCGAGCATCGCGCGAGCGAGCAGCGCGACCGCGGGATCGCTCGCTCTCACGGGCGCGACATCCGCCAGCGCTGGCCCGGCAGCGCCCGCGCCGCGCCCGCCCATTCCAGCTCGAGCAGCAGCGCCAGTGTCTCGTCGACCGGGAGCTCCGCGACGCGAGCCAGCTCCTCGACCGTGCGCGACGTGGTCCCGAGCGCGGCGCGCAGGCGGAAGGCCGCGGCGGCCGATGGCGCCGGCCGCTCCGATCGCGGCAGCACGCACAGCACGTCCCCGACCTGCTCGCAGATCGCGGCGCCCTCGCGGATCAGCGCGTGCGCGCCGCGCGAGGTCTCGCGATCCACGTCGCCGGGGACGGCGAGCACGGGCCGGCCGAGACGCCGCGCGGCGGCGGCCGTCGCCAGCGCCCCGCTGCGCGCGGCCGCCTCGACCACCACGGTCGCGGCCGCGAGCGCCGCGATCAGGCGGTTGCGATCGAGGAACGTGCTCGGGTGGGGCGGCGGGCCCGAGGCGCGCTCGGTGAGCAGTCCGCCGCGCGCGCAGAGCGAATCGGCCAGAGCGGCATGATGCCGCGGCGTGACGTCATCGAGGCCGCCGGGCAGCACCGCGACGCTCGCGCCCCCGGCCTCCAGCGCGCCGCGATGCGCGGCGGCGTCGATGCCGCGCGCCAGCCCGCTCACGATCGCGTAGCCCAGGCGCGCCAGGCCCGATGCGAGAGCGACGGCCTGCGCGATGCCGTAGGGCGAGGCCGCGCGCGAGCCGACGATCGCGACCGCGCGCTCGCGCTCCGGGAGCGCGCCGCGCACGAAGACCACGCGGGGAGCGTCACGCAGGTCGAGCAGCGCGGCCGGATAGTCCCGATCGCCGCGCGCGAGCGCGCGGGCGCCGAGCGAGCGTAGGATCGCGGCCGTCCGCGCGGCGCGCGCTCGCTCCGACTCGCCGGCGACGTCCCAGGCCGCCGCGGGATCCTCCGCGGCCGTCCAGGAAAGGACGATGCGGGCTTCAAGCGCCGGGGCCGCGCTCATCCTTCCCGGCATCCGGGGGCCCGGGCTCGGTCGTCGGGGAGGGCGGGGTCGAGGACTCGGACGGGGATCCCGGCGATCGCGGAGGCGGCGGGCTCGTCAGCACCTCCCATTCGAAGCCGTCCTCGCTCGCGCGGACCACCGGGTGGTCGTCCGTGAGCTGGTCCGCGTCCTCGACCGACATGATCTCGTCGTTCCGCATGAGCCGTTCGACCCGGTCGGCGAGCGCCCGGTCGCGCGCCGCGATCTCCTCGAGCCGCCGGCGCCGGACATCGGGAGCCGTGCGGTGCAGCACGTGGGCGATGCGCACCGCCCCGCTCGCGCGCCCGATGTCGACGAGCGCGTGCAGCGCGCCCTCCGCCACGGTGTGGTTCGCGTCCTCGGCCAGGCGCAGGAGCCCCGGCACGGCCGGCGCGTAGCCGAGCCGCCCCAGGATTCCCGCCGCGCTCGAGCGCGTGAACCACAGCCCCTGGTCGAGCAACGGCAGCAGGAGCTTCGCCCCGTCCGCGCCGAGGTGCAGGAACGCCTGCTCCGCGAGCTGGCGCAGGTACCAGGACTCGTCGCACAGGCACTCGACCAGCAGCGAGATCGCTTCGGGGTCGCGCCGTTGCTCGAGACCGCGCACATACTCCCGCTTGGCCGCGAGACTGCGGGCGTTCAGCGCGTCGTACGTCCGGGCCTGCGGATGCTTCTCCTCGTTCATTCGATCGATCCCGCCGCGCCCGCGTCCGCCGTCGACGCCGGAGCCACAAGAGTCCACAGATCCTCGAGCAGATCGCCGATCCCTTCGCCCGTCTGCCCGCTGATGAGCCGCGCCCCGGGCAGGCCGGCCCGCTCCGCGGCCGTCGCCCTCCCATCGGGCGGCAGCAGGTCGGCCTTGGTCATCGCCACGCGCCGTGGCTTCTCCCTCAGCGCCGGGCTGTGCAAGGACACCTCCCGCTCGAGCGTCTCGAGATCGCGGGCCGGATGCTCCGAGACCGACTCCACCAAGAAGAGCAGTACGCGCGTGCGCTCCACGTGCCTCAGGAACTGGTGGCCCAGCCCGCGGCCCTCGTGCGCCCCGGCGACGAGTCCGGGCAGGTCCGCCGCGACGAACTGGCGTTCCCCGTCCAGACTCACGATGCCCAGGTGCGGCTCGAGCGTCGTGAACGCGTAAGGCGCGATCCGCGGCCGGGCCCGCGAGATGCGTGAGAGGAGCGTCGACTTGCCGACGTTCGGCAGCCCCACGAACCCCACGTCGGCGATGAGCTTCAGCTCGAGCTCGAGCCATCGCTCCTCGCCGGGCTCTCCGGGATCGGCCACGCGCGGCGCCTGACGCGTCGCGGTCGCGAACCGCGCGTTGCCCCGGCCACCCCGGCCGCCCCGCGCGGCCACGTACCGTTCCCCGGGCCTCACCAGATCGGCCACCACCTCACCCGAATCCGGGTCCCGAACCACCGTTCCGGCCGGAACGCGAACGACGAGATCCTCGCCGTTCCTCCCGCTGCGCCGATTCCCGGACCCGAAACGGCCCTTTTCCGCACGGTAACGAGGCTGTTCGCGGCAGTCAAGCAAGGTGCGCACGTGCGGGCCCACCTCGAGAACGACGCTGCCGCCGCGCCCTCCGTCACCGCCGTCCGGGCCGCCCTTCGGCACGAACTTCTCGCGCCGGAAGCTCACGCAGCCGCGTCCGCCCGCCCCTGCGACCACGTGGATGCGCGCCTGATCGACCAGCATCTCACGCCTCCCCGCGATCGGACCGCGCGCGCAGGGCGAATGCGACCAGACCGCCCGAGCGCAGGATCGCGATCTCGCGGACTGCGAGCTCGTGGCGGAGCGGGATCCGAGTCCCGCGCGTCATGTTCCTCGCTTCGAGCGGAGCGTCGGGGCGCAGGCGGTCGAGCAGACCCGGCAGCTCAAGCTCGTCCCCGCACGCGAGCACGGCCGACGGCCCGACGGACGCCAGCAGGAGCGGAACGACGCCGGCGTGCACCAGCGTGCGCGCCGCGCACGGAGCGTAGGATTCCGCGAGCACCGCGTGGACGCCGAGCTCGTTCAGGCAGAGCGCGGCCGGGACGAGACCATCGCCGCGACCGAACCCGCCTCCGGCGACGAGGAAACCGCCGCACCGCGCGCGGGCACGTTCCGCGAAATCCGGCACGCGCCCGCTCAGCACCTGCCCGGCGAGCGAGGAGATCCGCGCGCGGAGCTCGTCGAGCCGCGCGCCGCTCGGCAGGAGATCCTCGCCGCGCACGTCGTCCTCGAGCCGCGCGAGCACCTCGCCGCGCGCGCAGGCGGGCACGCGGATCGGCCTCTC
>DATKKO010000178.1:0-8338 GCA_035542955.1 Terriglobales bacterium | reverse complement strand
CAGCAGCCCGTTGCCTTCGCTCATCCTGATCTCCCCGCCTCGTCCGTGGCCGGTACCGGCTCCGCGGCGCCCGCGGTGCGCGGGAGCCGCTTCGAGAGGATCGCGTAGTCCGGACACAGCATGAGGCACAGTGTGCACTGGATGCATTCGTCCTTGACCACCACGGGGTAGCGATACCCCTTGGCGTTGTAGTCCTTGGAGAGCGCCAGCACGTGCTGCGGGCAGAACTCGATGCAGAACTGGCAGCCCTTGCAGCGGTTCTTGCGGATGAAGACGCGTCCGCGCACCGGGGCCGGCGCGGGCAGCATGGGCATGCGCTTCAGCATGACGCGCCCCGGCATTCCTGGATTGTCGTGTGGATCATCCGCGACCTTGCGTGAGCTCGCCGCCAGCGCTGCAGGACCCGATGGTCGGCCCGGGGCCGCGGGAGAACGCGGGAGCGGTGAACCGTGCGGAACTCCGCGTCCTTCGACGGCAGTGGGCAGCGCAGTTTAACCGTCGCGCGCGCATGGTTCAAGCCGCGGAGCCCGTCGCGGATCTCCACACGCGCACCGGGTACCCGCGCGCGAAGCGCGTGGGTGCCGCGCGCGCGGGCGCCGCGATCGCGCGGGAACGCGCCGGAGCGGCTCATCGCGCGCCCGCCGATCGTCCCGCGGAGCCCGCAGGCGTCCACCGCAGGAAATCATCGCAGGGGCAGCCGCCGCGCGAGCGCGCCAGCGGACACGCCGTGTCCAGGTACGCGGCGCAGCGCAGGCAGCTCCCGCGGGGCGCCGGCGCCGCCGTGAGCAGCGCGTACGAGAAGCGCGCGAGCAGGCGCGGGAACGCGTCCGCCTCCGCCGGCGCGAGATCGCGCAACGCCGCGCGCATCCGCGCGGCCGCGCGGCGCTCGTTGCGCCGCACGAGCGCCCGGCCGGCGGCGCTCACCGAGAACAGGCGCGTGCGCCGGTCGCCCTCGTGCGCGTGCCGCTCGACGAGACCCAGGCGCTCGAGCCGGTCGATCGTCTTCGTCGCGGCCGGCGTGCTGATCCCGAGCAGGCGCGCCACCTGCCCGACCGGGTGCCGGCCGTCGAGGGAGATCACGCGCAGGAGATGGATCTGCGAGGCGGAGAGGCGAACGCCCCCGCCCGAGGAGGGGACGATGGTCCCCAGCTCGCGGACCGCGGAGGCGAGGAGATGGCTGCCGCGGAGCAGGGGGAACAGCTCCGCTCCGGCACCCGCCGCGCGCCGCCGGAGGGCGGACGATTCGGCAGCGTTCTCGCGGTCGGGCACGGTCCGAGCCCTCCAATGGTGAACCGCGTTCGAATCTAACCCAGGCAACCAAATTGCCCCGGCCGGGCCTGTCCCGTCAATGAAAACCTCTGCCGGTGGGCGCAGGATGGCGAAGGATGAGCTCGCTGTCTCGAGCCGTTGACCCGCGCCGGTGCCCTGCTAAGCTCCTCGTGCCCACGACTCTCCGCCGTCGCTCCCCCCGGAGGCCGCCTTGAAGCCCCGGCTCACGCTGTCGGTCCCTCTGCTGCTGCTCTCCGCGGCCGCGACCGCCGCGCCCATCGGGAGCAGGAACGCCCTCGTCGTCCCGGCCGACTCGATCAGGTACTCGGTCAGGGTCACGAACAACAACCTCTGCGGGCTGACCGTCACCAACTGGGGATTTCTCGGGAACAACTTCGCGCTTCGCACGCCCTCGTTCGAGTACCCGCTGGGGTCCGGCTTCGACCACATGCCCCGGGCCGGGCTCTGGATCGGCGCACACGCGACCGACGCGGAGGGCAGCTTCATCGGCGTCACGACCGCCGCCCAGGACGGAATCGCCGGCTCGTCCCCGCAGGCCTCGACGGAATTCACGCCCGCCTGTCTCGACATCCGCAAGCGCTCGACGCTCGTCACCAGCCCGGCGTACGACCCGGAGGCCGTGAGCGAGGAAGACCTGATCGGCTTCTACAGCGACGAGCCGGCGCGCACGTTCTCGCCCGAGGACCAGCACCGACCGCTGAACGTGCTCGTGCGGCAGGAATGCTACGACTGGTCGGTTCTCGACGCTGCGCACTTCATCATCCTGCGCTACGTGATCACGAATCTCGGGGCATGGCCGCTCGAGGGCGTACACGTCGGCCTGTACACGGAGTTCGCGAGCGGGAACAAGAACCTCTGCTCGATGTGGCCGCCGAGCGCGGCCTTCTGCACCGACGGGAGCTGGTACAGGAAGAAGTGGGTGCAGTACGACGACTCGCTGCGGCTGTTTCGCGAGCACTACTGCCGCATGCTGCCCGTGCCGTCCGCATGCAACCTGTCCGCGGTGCCCGCCTGGGTCGGGCTCAAGCTCCTCGGCACGCGGGACGCCACGCCTGCCGACACGGGCCAGCACGTCACGATGGGCGCGTGGCTCTACTCGCCCGGCGACACCACCCGGAACGAGGACAGCGAGCGCTACGCGATCATGAGCTCGGGTCACATTCAGGATCTCTCGGGCCCGGACTTCCAGCCCTACACCGGCGATCCCTGCGAGCTGCTCGCCGTGGGCCCCTTCGCCACGATGGGCACCGGCGACAGCATCGCCGTCACGTTCGCTCTCGTGGGCGGAACCGAGGTCGCCGACATCCAGCAACACGCGCGAGCGGCCCAGCGCCTGTACGACGCGGGCTTCGACATGACCGTGCCGGTCGAGGTCTCGCTCGTCTTCGTGGAAGCGGAGCCGGGCCTCGCGCGCATCCGCTGGCTCACGTCCGCGGGCACGCGCTGGAACGTGGCGCGCAGCGAGTCCGGCGCGCCGTGGACGCCGATGGGCGGGATCGAGGCCGACGGCGGGGGCCACGCGATCTTCGAGGACCGCACGGTGATCGCGGGCGTCCGCTACGGCTACCGCCTCGAGTCTCAGCGGGGCGAGGCGTTCGGTGAGGCCTGGGTCGACGTGCCGCGCGCCTTCGCCTTCGCGCTGCTCGGCGCCGTGCCGAACCCCGCGCGGGACGGGCTCCGCATCTCCTTCACGCTCGCCGAGGCCGGTGCCGTGCGCATCGAGCTGCTCGACATCTCAGGGCGCCGCGTGCGGGCGCGCGATCTCGGCAACCTCGGGGCCGGCAGCCACGTCGAGCGGCTGGAGCGCGGGGGGCTCGCGCCCGGGACGTACTTCGTGCGGCTGCGACAGTCGGGCCGAATCGCGGCCCGCCCGATCGTCCTGATCGAGTAGGGAGACCGAGCACATGAAGGCGGCCCCCGGCGGTTCGTCCGCCGGGGGCCGCGCGTTGCCGCGAACCGTCAGCTCGCCATCGCGAACTTGATCTCGACGTCCTCGCGATCCTCGGGAGCGGCGTGGAAGAGATCCGCCGGCGTGAGCGCGAGCCAGGCCGCCACCCACTTGTCCGGGATCTGCCCGAGCCGCGTGTTGAAGATCGCGACCGTGTCGTTGTACAGCTCGCGCCGGTCCGCGATCTGGCTCTCGAGATCGCTGATGCGGGACTGGAGCTGCAGGAAGCCCTGGTTGGCCTTGAGGTCCGGGTAGGCCTCGGCCACCGCGAAGATCTGCCCCAGCGCCTTCGTCAGCAGGTTCTCGGCCTCCGCGCGCTGCGCCACGCTCTGCGCCCGCAGCAGGGCGCCGCGCGCCTCGCTCAGCTTGTCGAACACCGCGCGCTCGTGCTGCATGTAGCCCTCGCAGGTCTTCACCAGCTTGGGCAGCTCGTCGTGCCGCTGCTTGAGCAGCACGTCGATGTTCGCCCACGAGCGGGACACCGAGTTCTTGAGCGCGACCAGGCTGTTGTAGATGGAGAGCCACAGTCCGCCCAGCGCCGCGAGCACCAGCAACACGGCGACCGTGCCGAGGATCTCACCGGGATGCATCCGTTGCCTCCTGGAGTTTGCCGGCGGTGCCGCCGACAGGTTTCATCGGAACATCCTGCTCAGCGCGTCGGCCCAGTAGCCGAGGCCGAACAGGGTGAGGAGTGGCCCGCCGACGAGCTCGGCGGCGGCCCGCAGCCCGAGATCCATCGTCAGCTCGCGCTCGGACTGGTGCGAGATCAGGTAGGTGCGTTCGTTCTCGCCGCGGCGGATCACGCCGCGCACCTCGTGATCGAGCGTCTGCAGGCGGCGCACGCGGCGATCGTCCGTGCCGGTCGCCTCCGCCTCGTCGTCCATCGAGATCGAGACCGCCTGCGCGCGCGGCGTCGCGGTGCCGAGCACGTAGACGCGGTCGCTTGGCTCGAGCAGGCGCTCGCGGAAGCGCAGCGTGTTCATGCGCCAGAACATGAGCCGGTGCTCCTTCAGGTACTGCGCGTAGCAGTCGGGCAGCGACGCTCCCGAGCAGACTTCCTCGGCCCCGCAGGCGAGCTTGACGGTCGCGTCCTGCGGATAGACCAGCGCCACGCCGGTCTCGTCCCGGATGAAGAACGGGTGGCCGGAGGCGTCGCGGTGGACGACGCGCCAGCTGTCGCGGCGGCCGCGGATCGAGATGTCGACCTGCCAGTAGGCGCAGGACCGCCCCGAGAACGGCGCGGCCAGCTCGCTGCGCGGGACCGCCTCCCCGCACAGCTCGACGAGTCCCATGGGCATCGAGCGGATGCGGGCGGTCGGCGTGTTCTGCAGCAGCCGGCGCGTGCGGAAGTCGCGCAGGCTCCGCCACAGCAGGATCGGGCCGCCGCCGAGGGCGAGCGAGGCCCAGATCGCGATGGGCAGCTCGGGCACGATCATCGGGCGGACCTTGCGCGAACCGCACGGCGCGCGATCCCGTGGCGGCTCATGGATCATCCGCTCCGCGCGTGCAGCGCGCGCAACGTGTCGGCCGCGTGCGCGAGATAGAGCAGGCCGGCGAGCGTGAGCGCCGGACCGATCGCCGCGCCCAGCGTGCGCCAGCGCGGAACCGAGAGCTCGGCCGCGCGCGGCCGGGCGTGCGAGACGAGTAGGAAATCGAGCGATTCGCCGGGCCCGAGCCAGAGCTCGGTCACGGGGGCCGCGAGCGCCTCGACCACCACGGGCTCGTCGTCGGTGCCGGTGCGCGCCAGCTCGACCTCGAGCGGCACGTCGAGCGCCCGCGCGCGGCGCGCGAAGCCCACGACGTGGCAGGTCCGGCCCGCCAGCAAGGCTCGCTCGGTGAGCCGCAGCCGGCCACCGAGGCGCCGCCAGGCGCGCACGCGCCCGCTCGCGCCCAGCCGCTCGTCGACGCCATCCGGGATCGCCTCATCAGGCCCGATCAGTCGTTCCGCGGTCGTCACGTAGGACCAGCGCCCGCCGGTCGAGGCCACGAGCGCCGACTCGGTCCCGTCGTCCACGCGGAAGCAGCGGCGCTCCTCGATCGCCAGCGCGAGCGGCGCTCCGATCGGGCGCAGCTCGAGTCGGTATCCGGCGCAGTCCCGCGACGTGAGCGGGGTGACGAGCGGGCTCTCGAGCACGATCTCGCCGCTCACGTGCACGAAGCCCTCGAGATCGCAGCCGATCGGCTTCCGCTCGAGCGCCGCCACGTGCGCAGCGAGCCGCGCCGCGCGCAGTCCGTCGCTGAAGAGCGGGGCCCCGGCGACCACGGCGCCGACGGCACACGCGAGCCCCCCGGCGGTCGGATGAACGAGCTGGGCAAGGTCCATCCCCCCGGTTATCGGCGGGAAGGACCGCGTTCCTCAGCGTGGATTGGCCGCGGACCGCGGCGCCGGATCGGGCCGGACCCGGCGCGCGGGATCAGCGTGCGCTCACAAGCTGGCGCCCGCCGTCGATCGGCACCGTCGCGCCGGTGACCCAACTCGAGCGATCGCCGAGCAGGAAGAGCACGAGATCCGCGATCTCCTCGGGCTGCCCCACGCGCCCCAGCGGGTGCGTGGACTTCGAGCGCTCGAGGAACGCGGGGTAGTCGGCCACCGCGTGCGAGGCGGTCTGCAGCTCCGTGACCACGACGCCCGGATTGAGCGCGTTCACGCGCACGCCGTGCGGGGCGAGGTCGAGCGCGGCGCAGCGGGTGAACGCGTCGACGCCGGCCTTGCTCACGACGTAGGCCATCAGGTTCGCGTAGGGCCGCGGCCCCGCGACCGAGGACAGGTTCACGACCGCGCCGCGGCGCTTGATCAGCTCGGGGGCGGCCGCGCGCGTGAGCAGGAACATCGCGCGCAGGTTCGTGTCCATCGTGCGGTCCCACTCGGCGGGCTCCGTCTCCAGCAGGCCGCCGCTCCCCATCACGCCCGCCGCGTTCACGAGACCGTCGAGTCCCCCGAACGCCGAGACGGCCTTCGCCACCCAGGCGCGGCACACGTCCTCGCGCCGCACGTCCCCGGTGATGCTCACCGCCTCGCCGCCGTCCGCCCGGATCGACTCGACGACCTCGCCCAGGCGCCCCTCGCGCCGCCCGGCCGCGACGACCCGGGCCTTCTCGCGGCCCAGGGCCCGCGCGCACGCGCGTCCGATCCCGCTGCTCGCGCCGGTCACCAGATAGGCCCGCCCCTCGAAGCACGACTTCTCCGTCATGGACTTATCCCCCTCGGAAACAACCCTGAACATTTCCTGAATCCCAGCCGGGGCGAACGCTATCGAAGCAGGCGATTCCCGTCCAACCCTGTCCGGCGGACAGGAACCGGAGACCGCAGCGATGCGAAAAACGGCGCGCCGGAACGGAGACGAGACCATGAGGACCGTCCTACGAGGAGAACCATGCCGCGCCCTCCCCGCTTCACGATCCGGGCCGCCAGCGCCCTCACCGGCATCAACCAGAACACCCTGCGCGCCTGGGAACGCAGGCACGGGCTCGTCCAGCCCGAGCGAACGCCCAAGGGTTACAGGCTCTATTCCGATCAGGACGTCGATCGGCTGCGACGGATCCAGCACGCCCTCGCCGAGGGGGTGCCGATCAGCCGCGTCCGCGCCTGGCTCGAATCGCACGACGGGCACGGTCCTTCGGAACCGCGGGCTCCAGACTCTTCCCTCGCGCGCGCGGGCGTGAACGCGCCGCCCGCGGTCGCGGTCGCGGGCGGGCCCTCCACGATCCGCATCCCGGCCGTCGCGGGCGCTCACGTTCCGCCTTCGCTGGCCTCACTCGCCGAGGAGATCGAGCGCGCCGTCGCGAGCTTCGACCGCGTGAAGCTCGAGAAGACCTTCGCGCGGGCCGTGGGTCTGCACGGGCTCCGGGCCGCCTTCCACGCCGCGCTCGCCCCTGCGCTCTCCCGGCTCGGCCTGCGCGCGCGGGAGAATCCCGAGGCCTCCGCCGCGCTCACGTTCCTGCGCGCGTTCGCGCACGAGAAGCTGGCCAGCGCGCACGCCGGCCTGCGCCCGCTCCATCAGCCGGCCCGCGTCATCTTCGGTTCCCTCCCCGGCGATCACGACGAGCTTCCGTCCATGCTGTTGAGCCTCGAGGTCGGCCTGCAGGGCGTGAGCGTCCTCCACGTCGAAGCTGGCCGGCCGGTGGAAGCGATCGTGCGGGCCGCGCGGAAAGCCCGATCGAGCGCGGTCGCGCTCTCGGCCGCGACGGCGGCGCCGCAGGAGCCGGTGCTGGATCTCCGCGACCGGCTCGCCGCCCAGCCACAGCGACCGCGCCTCCTCCTGGCGGGCGATGCCGCGCGGGCGCAGCGGGTCTGGCTCGAGAGCCGCGGCATCGGGGTGCTCGCGGAGGACGTTCCGTGCGCCGCGGGACAGGTGCTGCTCGCGATCGGGAGGAGCTGAGGCTCGCCGCAGTCTCCACGGGCCGCGGGCGGGTCCCCCCGGCCCGGACCCACGCGCTGCGCGCGTGGGTGCCCCGTCAGCGGATTCCGCGCTCCAGCTCTCGCGCGCGCTGGGCGCGCCGCTCGTCCGCGCGTCCCTGCCGGTACGCCCACGACCACACGAGCAGCACGGTGACGGCGTGGATGAGCCACCAGCCGGCTTGGAGGAACTTCAGACCTTCGGGCAACGGCATCTCGGTGTCCTCGAATCGCTATCGGATCTCTTCCCCCGCGAGACGGGCGAGGAACGCGCGGTCCGCGTCCAGCACCTCGGCGGGGTCCACGTCCTCGGGGCGGATCCAGCGCACCTCGTGGACCTCGGCGCCCGGCCTCAGCTCCTGCGTCTCCAGCTCGCAACGCACGAAGGTCAGCTCGACCGAGAGCCCGACGTAGTCGTGGGTCTCGACCGCCAGCACCTCGCGCGCCACGGCCCGCACGTCCAGCTCCTCCCCCAGCTCGCGGACGGACGCCTGTTCCGGCGACTCTCCCGGTTCGAGCTTGCCCCCCGGGAATTCCCAGCGCAGGCCGAGCGGTCCTCCGGGCGGCCGGCGCGTCATCAGCACCTCGTCGCCGCGCCAGACGATCGCCGCCGCGACGCGCAGACGGCGCCGCGGTGCAGGCTCGCTCATGGGGTCGCGCCTCCCGCGAACGCCCGGCGCACGTCGCGCTCGAACCGCGCGAGA
>DATKKO010000177.1:0-5753 GCA_035542955.1 Terriglobales bacterium | reverse complement strand
CGAGCCGGCGCGAGCGACTGGGCCGGGACGCGGACCAGCCGCACCGGATCAGGTACCGCCGATTGGTCCGATCGTGACCTTCACCAGCGTCGTCTTCCTTCCCTTCCTGCTGCTGACGTTCCTGCTCTGGCTGCCGGCCGGCCGCACCGGCCGCAAGCTCGTGCTGCTCGCGGCGAGTCTCGCCTTCTACGCGGCCTGGGACCCGCGCTTCCTCGCGCTGCTCGGGGCGGTGTGGCTCGTCGTGTTCCTCGTGCCGCAGGCGATGGCGCGCGCGGCGGACCGGGCGCGCGAGCGGAGACTGCTCGCGCTGGGGATCGCGACGCTGGTCGCGCTGCTCGCGGTCTTCAAGTACCTCGGCTTCCTCGCCGCGACCGCGGAGAGCCTCGCGCGGCTGCTCGGGCTGTCGGCGCCGAGCGCGCCGCTCCGCGTGCTTTTGCCGGTGGGGATCTCCTTCTACACCTTCCAGGCCATCAGCTATCTGGTGGACGTCCACCGCCGCCGGGTGCCCGCCTCGCGCTCGCCGCTCGACACGGCGCTCTACGTCGGCTTCTTCCCGCTGGTCCTGTCGGGCCCGATCGAGCGCGGCGCCCACTGGATGCCGCAGCTCGAAGCGCATCCTCCGTTCCGCTGGGAACAGCTCCGCGAGGCTCTCGAGCGCATCCTGCTCGGCGTGCTCTTCAAAGTGGGGATCGCGGACCCGCTCGGCCCGCTGGCGAACGACGTGTTCGCGCGCGCGGGCTCGGCCGGATCGGGCGAGCTCCTGCTGGGCGCGTACGCGTACGCGCTCCAGATCTTCACCGATTTCGCGGGCTACAGCCTGATGGCCCGCGGCATCGCGCGGCTCTTCGGCTACGAGGTGATCCAGAACTTCGAGCAGCCGTACTTCTCCCGCTCCTTCACCGAGTTCTGGCGGCGCTGGCACATCTCGCTCTCGTCCTGGATCCTCGAGTATCTCTACATGCCGGTCATCTCCTCGGTGCTGCGGCGCCTCGGCCGGCTGAAGCTGCCGACGGTGGACGCCGAGATGCGGCTCGCCTATCCGCTGACCACGATCCCGGTGATGCTGCTCGTCGGTCTGTGGCACGGCGCGGGGCTGCACTACATCGTCTGGGGCGGCCTGCACGGGTGCTTCCTCTCGTTCGAGCGGCTGGCGATCTTCGGCAAGCGGGCGGTCGGCATGCGCTGGAGAGTGCGCAACGCCGGCGAAGCGCTGCGGGCCGTGCTGGCCGTGGTGCTCGTCTTCCACCTGCTCGTGGTGACCTGGATCTTCTTCCGCGCCGACTCGACCTCGGCGGCGTGGGCGTACCTGAGCCGGCTGGTGTCGGTCGGCGGCTGGGCCGTGCGCGGCAAGTTCGTGCTCCTCGTCCTGCTCTCGGCCGGGCTCACCTTCGTGCTCCAGCTCCTCGAGCGTCGCCGCGGCGACGAATGGGTCTTCCGGAACGCGCCTGTGGGCCTGCGCGGAGCGGCGTACGCGGCCGCCATCGTCTACTGCGTCATCATCGGAGGATCGGGTGGGCGGGTTCCGTTCATCTACTCTCAGTTCTAGGCGGGGCCGGGAATGACGCGTTCCGGTCTCGGCGCGTTCCTCGTCGACCTCGCCCTGGCGCTCGTCGCGCTGCTCGCGATGGAGTGGGTCTTCCATCGGAGCCTGGCGCCGCTCGAGGCGCTCAACGCGGCGCTGAACGCGCCTCCGCCCCGCGTGGAGGCGGGCCTCGCGGACTTCCACGCGATCGGCGCGCGCGATCCGCTCGTCTTCTTCGCGGGCGTGCGGGTCCAGCTCCGGCCGAAGGTCATCGTGTTCGTGGGTGACTCGCAGGGGCTGGTGGTGAAGGACAGCCGCGGCCTTCCCTATCCGCAGCTCGCGGCGCAGGCGCTCTCGCGGGAACCCGGAGGCGCCTCGGTCATCGCCCTGCAGCTGGGAGGCGCGAACGCGTTCGAGCAGGGCGCGCTGCTGCTCGGCATGCTGCGCGCGGGCATCGCGCCCCGCGCGGTCTTCTGGTTCCACAGCATCTTCAGCCTGCGCAAGAACGAGATCCGTTCCGAGCTGGTGCCGCTCTATCTCTCCCTGCCCGAGTCGGACGTCGGACACCCGGACGTGATCCTGGTCGGCGGCGCGCCCCCGCCGGCGTCCGCAGCCGTGCCCCCGGCGCAGCGCCTGCTGCGCCGACTCGGGTCGTGGCTCGACCGCCGGCTCTCGGCGAGCGCGACGCTCCGCTTCGCGCGCCTCTCGCTCGCGGACAAGTCGGAGATCCTGCGATCGAGCTCGTTCGCGCGGCTGCTCCTCCCCTCCGCCCTGCGCCCCCGCACGGCCCAGACCAGCGACCCGCCCGGCTCGATCCTCGAGGACGATGCCGCGTTCGTGGGCCTGGTCACGGCCGCGCTGGAACGGCGCGGCGTGCGGGTCGTGAACGTCCTCGCGCCGATCCGCCGCGACATCACACCGCGGCCCGTCAGCGTGCGCTCGGAGTCGATCGCGTATCCCGCGCTCGAGCGGGCGGTGCGGGAGGCGGGCGGATCCTTCGAGTCCTGGCTCGATCTGCTGCCGGACTCCTGCTACGGACGTTTCGAGGACGGCTCGGACGACGCGTTCCACGTCAGTGGCACCGGGCACCGCCTGATCGCACGGCGCCTGCTCGCTTCGCCCGCGGCGCGCTGAGCGTCGTTCCGCCCGCGCGCGGATGACTGCCGCGCGTCGAGCGTCAGTCGCGGACGACCAGCGTCCCCTTCATGCCGTGCTTCGCATGCCCGTCCACACCGCAGAAGAACGGATACTCGCCCGGGATCGCGGGCACGAAGCGCACCTTCTTCGTGCGATGGATCATGCCGAGCCGGGCGTTCACGTTGAGCCCGCCCTCGGGCGCGATGCAGACGAAGCTGTGCGGCACGAACCATGACGCGTCGTGGACCGTCAGCTCGACCGGGATGCGGGCCCGGATCACGATGCGGTTGGGCTCGTACCAGTACGTGTGCGCGACCACGCGGACGCGCTGCACGCTGTCGGGCTCGACGCGCGCCGTGATCTCGTGCACGGGACGGCCGACCCCGGAGGCGCAGCCGCTCACGAGCACGGCGAGGGCAACGAGGAACGCGATTCGCATGAGGGACTCCTTGCGCGGGCACCGGGGGAGATCAGGTCCGCTGCAGGGACACCTTACTTGAGTCCGCCGCGCCGGGCGAGCCCGGGATCGCGCGCGGTTGACGGGTCGCGAAGCGCCCTCCTATCCTGACGCCGTGCGCGTCGTCCCCGCCCCGTCCGCCGCCCCGCCGCGGCGCCCCACGGTCACCTGCCGCGTCGGCCGGGTGTCGCTGGGCTCGGAGCACCCGGTCGTGGTCCAGTCGATGACGAACACGGACACCGCCGACGCGGCCGCGACCGCCGCCCAGGCCGCCGAGCTCGCGGCCGCGGGATCCGAGCTGGTGCGGGTCACCGTGAACACCCGCGCGGCGGCGACCGCCGTGCCCGAGATCCGGCGCCGCCTCGAGGATCGCGGCGTGACCGTGCCGCTGGTCGGCGACTTCCACTACAACGGCCATCTCCTGCTCGCCGAGTTCCCGGACTGCGCCCGCGCGCTCGACAAGTACCGCATCAATCCGGGGAACGTCGGCGTCGGCGACCGGCACGACCAGAACTTCCGGCGCATGATCGAGGCGGCGATCGAGCACGGGAAGCCGGTCCGCATCGGCGTGAACTGGGGCTCGCTCGATCGCGCGCTGCTCACGAGCCTGATGGACGCGAACGCGAGGGCCTCCGAGCCGCGCTCGGACCACGAGGTGCTGCTGGACGCGATGCGGGAGAGCGCGCTCCGCTCGGCCGAGATGGCCGAGCGCTTCGGTCTCGGGCGCGACCGGATCGTGCTCTCGGCCAAGGTGAGCGAGGTCGGCGACCTCGTGCGGGTGACGCGCGCGCTCGCCGCCTCCTGCCAGTACCCCCTGCATCTCGGGCTCACCGAGGCCGGACCCGGCATGAAGGGGACGGTCGCCTCGGCGGCGGCGCTCTCGATCCTGCTCGCGGAAGGCATCGGCGACACGATCCGCGTGAGCCTCACGCCCGCGCCGGGCGGCGACCGGGCCGACGAGGTGCGCGTGGCCCAGCAGGTGCTGCAGTCACTGGGCCTGCGCCGGTTCACGCCGCAGGTGACCTCGTGCCCGGGATGCGGGCGCACGACGAGCACGTTCTTCCAGGAGCTCGCCGCCCGCGTCACCGCGCACGTGCAGGAGCGCGTGGCGCGGTGGCGGGTCGCGTACCCGGGCGTCGAGAGCCTGCGCATCGCGGTGATGGGCTGCGTGGTGAACGGCCCCGGCGAGAGCCGGCACTCGGACATCGGCATCTCGCTGCCCGGGACGGGCGAGGACCCGCGCGCGCCGGTCTACGTCGAGGGGAAGCTCGCGGCCACGCTGCGAGGCGACACGATCGCCGAGGACTTCGCGCGCATGCTCGACGAGTACGTCGAGCGGCGCTTCGCCCCGCGGCCCGCTCCGCCGGCGGCATAGCCCGGGCGACTCATGTCCCGCGTCGCTCTCGCTCCGCGCCGCACGTGAGCCCCGCCCGTACCGAGCGCGCGCGCCCACGGACGAAGGCCGGATCCCCGCGGTCACCGCGCGCGGCGCCCGCGTGGCACTCGCTCCCAGCCGCCGGTCTCCTCGCCGCGCTCGCGCTCGCCGCGCTCCTGCTCGCCGCCCCTCCGCTCGTGCGGGCGTTCTGGGCGGTGAACGGCTTCCGCTCGATCCCGCTCACGGGCCGCCTCGGGCTCCTCGCGGCCGCCGCGCTGGCGGCGTACGTCGCGTGGCGCCCTCCCACGCGTGTCGTCTGGTGGGTTCTCGCGCTCGCGGCCGGCATCGCGATCGCCTTCCCGTTGCGCGAGAGCATCCACTGGCTGAGCGACACGGGTCTCCGCTTCCGCATGATCGAGCTGTCGTCGACCGGCGAGATCCGGCCCATGTCCTTCGGCGACCTCACCTGGCGGCTGCACATGCACCCGCTCGATGGGCTGCTCGAGACCTGGATCCCGCTCGCGCTCGTGCGGCACGGAATGTCGCCGCGCGCCGCGCTCTCCGCCGTCTCGCTCGCGCTCTTCCTGCTCTTCGCGGCCGGGATCGGGCCCGCGCTCGGCGCATCCCCGGCGGGGCACGAGCCGCGCGCGCGCCGCCTGGCTCTCGTCGCCGCCGTCCTGCTCGCGGGCACGCTCGAGGTGTTCGCCGGCTACGCGGAGTCGACCGGGCTCGTGCTGGCGGCGGGCATCTGGTGGATCGCGGCTCTGCGCGCGCCCCTTCGCCGTGTGCGCGACGCGACCCTTCCGGCGCTCGCCTGGCTCGTGTTCTTCGCGTGCCACCGGCTCGCGCTGGCGATGCTGCCCGTGCAGATCCTGCGGCATGCCGCGCTGCCGGATCACGAGGATCGCCCCGAAGCGAGACGCGCGGCGCTCGTCGCGGACGGCGCCGCCGCGCTGCTCGCGGCCGCGTTCTTCGCGCTGAGCCGGGGCCGGCTCGCGGGCATGGACCTGCGGCAGCTGTTGCTCTCGGTCTCGGCCGGCGGCGGCCCGAGGCTCGTCCCGCTCGCGGACGTGCTGAACCTGCTCGTGCTCGTCGCCCCGCTCGCCCTGCTCGCGCCGTGGTTCGCCGGGCGCGCGGCCTGGGCGGATCTCGCGCGCTCGCGGGGAGCGTGGCTGCTCGCGATCGGCGCGCTCATCCTGCTGCCGATGATGCTCGTGTTCCCCGTCGCGCCGAACGGGCTCGGCGCCCAGCGCGACTGGGAT
>DATKKO010000176.1:0-6187 GCA_035542955.1 Terriglobales bacterium | reverse complement strand
CGCCGTGTCGGCGCTGCCGCCGGTCCACGTCGCCTCGGACACGGCGCCGTTCTCGTCGACCCGCACCTGGAGCTCGACCACGCCGCGCGCCGGATGCGGGCCGCGGGGCAGCTCGAGCACCCCGCGCACGATGAGGATCGGCGGGTCGAGCCCCGGATCGACCTCGAGCGCCGGAGGGGAGTCCTCGAGCGCGGCCATGCTGTCGGGCGAGGCGGAGGGCAGCGGCGGCGTCGGCGGCGGCAGCCGCGCCGGGCTCACGCGCGCGAGCCACACCCGCGCCCCGGTCCGCAGCGGCACCGGGAGCGCCCCGCCCCGGCCGGTGTCGGCGAGCACGTTCACGGGCAGGAGAGCCGTCTGCGTCCGCGCGACGTGCCGATCGTGGCCGCCCGGGGGGCGCGCCGAACGCGAGCAGCCGCACGGCGCTGCGAGGAGCAGAAACAGCGCAACCGCCGTGCCGGACCCCGTGAAGCCGCCCTCGTGCCCGCGCATGCGCCCACGCTACGTGGAGCGCGTTTCCGACGCAATGGGACGCGCGTTTCGACTCTTGTCGGCCCCGGAAGCCGGGTCTACAGTGGAGTTCGACAGCCGCGTCGAAGCGGGCTCGTTTTCGGGCCGCGAACGACGGACCGGGAGCGGCAGGGAGGCCGCGGGAGGCTGTGCGTGACGTCTCGCGAACGGGTGTGGGCCGCGATCGCAGGCCGCGCCGTGGACCGGCCGCCCGTGTCCTTCTGGGGGCATGTCTACCATCGCGAGAGCAGCGCGGCCGACCTGGTGGACGCCACCCTCGAGTCCTGGCGCGCCTATCGCTGGGACTGGGTGAAGCTGAATCCCCGCAAGCACTATCACGTCGAGCCCTGGGGTGTGCGCTATCGCTATCCCGGCGTGCCCGACGAGAAGCCCCGTCTCGAGTCGTGGCCGATCCACGAGGCCGGCGACTGGGCTCGCATCCGCCCCGTGCCGCCGACGGGCGGCGCGCTCGGCGAGCAGATCGAGGCGGTGCGCCTGCTGCGGCGGACTCTTCCCGAGGACGTCCCGCTCGTCGAGACGGTGTTCACGCCGCTCGCGGTGCTCGCGGAGATGGTCGAGACCCCGCAGGTGCTCCGCTCCCACCTGGACTCCGCGCCCGTGCGGATCGACGAGGCTCTGAGCGCGGTGACCACGACGTTCGAAGCGTACGTGCGCCAGGTGCTGCGCGCCGGCGCAGACGGCATCTATCTCGCGACCACCGACTGGGGCTCTCGCGACCTGATGACGGCCGAGGAGTATCGCGCGCGCGCGCGTCCCTGGGATCTGCGCGTGCTCGCCACGGCGTCGGGCGCGCCGTTCAACGTGCTGCACGTGTGCAAGAGCAGGAACCTGCTGTTCGAGCTGGGCGACTACCCGGTGGCGGCGTTCTCCTGGGCCGCGACCGACCCGACCAATCCCGCGCTCGCCGAGGCGGGTCAGCGCCTCGCGGGCGGAATGATGGGAGGCATCTCGCAGGACACCGCGCTGCAGGCGCCGACGCCCGACGCGGCGCTCGCCGAGTTCCGCAGCGGCCTCGAGGCGACCGGAGGCCGGCGCTGGCTGGTCGCGCCCGGCTGCTCGATCCCGCCGCGGACGCCGGCCGCGAACCTGCGCGCGGTGCGCGAAGCGGTGGAGGCGATCCGGGTTCCGATCTAGATCTCGTGCGGCCGGGATCGAGAATCCCGGTCCGCTGCAGTGCGCGGAAGCTCGTTTCTCAACAGGAGGTGCCGCCATGAAACGCGCATCGTGCGTGCTCGCGATCCTGCTGGCGGTCTGCGCTCTGGCCCAGGCCCAGGACATCGACAAGCCGCCCCCGCGGCCCGCCAAGCCGGCGCGCGTCCGCGAGCATCCCGCCTCGCCGGTCCCGGCCGAGTCCCGAATCACGAGCCAGGTCTATCTCGGCGAGCCGGCGCCCGACTTCGAGCTCGACGGCTCCGAGGGCCGCCCCGTGCGCCTCGCGCACCTGAAGGGCTACTGGGTGCTGCTCGTGTTCTCCGATCGCCGTGAGCCCCTCGCCTCGCTCGGCGGAGTTCATCCTTCGTTGGTCGAGCTGGGCATCCACGCCTACGGGATCTGCAGGGACAAGGCGTACACCCTCAAGTCGTACACCGAGCGGCACAACCTGCAGGTCGTGTTGCTCTCGGACGTCACCGGCGAGATCTCGGAGATGTACGGCCTCTTCGACCACAACTCCGGCTCGATCCGGCCCGGCTTCGTCCTGATGGACCGCCAGGGTCTGGTGCAGATGGCGCTCTTCGGACAGAACCTGCCCGCGAGCACCATCCTCGACATGGTGAAGTCCGCGGTCGAAGGGACCTGAACCCGATCCCAGGGTGCGGTGCTCCATGAAGGCGCGCGGCCTCAAGGTCGCGCGCCTTCCGGCCGATAACACCGCCCAGCACCGTCGTCCCATCGGTCCCCACACCATTCCCGGGCTTCCGTCCGTCGCCGCCCGACGACGACGCCCGGGCCATGCCCCGGAGGTCTCCGTTGAGGCTCTCTCCCAGCGTCGTCTTCGCCGCGTGCTGCGTGCTCGTGGCCGCCGCACCCATGATCCGCATCCCTGCCACCACCGCGGACGATCCGCGCGGCGGCATTCCGATCGTGCCCACGGGGATGGGGCCCCCGGCCACGATCCTCGAGCGGGGCGACGTCGCTCCCGACGTGAGCTGGGAGGCGCCGGGCGACCGCCCGCAGCGGCTGAGCGATCTTCGGGCGCACGGCCAGGTGCTGCTCGTATTCTGCCCGACGGACGCCCAGCTCCAGGCGCTCGAGCGCGACCGGGACCGGCTGCTCGGTCTCCGCGTGATCCCGGCTGCGGTCCTCGATCGGAATCCGTCGGCCGTGGCGAACCTCGGCCGCCGGCTCGGCCTGCACTACACGCTGATCCCGGACGCCAAGAGCGCGATCGCGGAGCAGTTCAACGTGCTCGATCCCGCCTCGAACCGCATGGCGCGCGCCTGGTTCGTGATCGGTCGATCGGGCCGCGTGCGCGCGCTCGATCGCACGAGCCTGCCCGAGGCCGGCTACGCCCGCCTCGTCTCCGCAGCCCTCGACCTTCCCGCCCCCGGAGCGCCGCTGCCGAGCAGCGCCCGCTGAGCGCCGCCGCAGCGATCGCGCCCGCCCTCGACTGGAGAGCGGGCGCGATTCCTTCCGGCCGGGCTTCTTCGAACCTACGCCGCTTCGGCGAGACGCCCGGAGATCCGCTCGAGCACCGCGCGCACGTCCTCCACGGAGAAGGGCTTCGGCACCACGTAGTCGACGCCCTGCGAGCGCAGGGAGCGGTTCTCGATCTGAGCGCCCCAGCCGGTCACGATCACGACCGCCGTCTCCCGCGAGCGGCTCTTGGCCGCGCGCGCCAGATCCCAGCCGTTCACGCCGGGCATCCCGAGATCCGTGAACACGGCGTCGAAGCTCGTCGAGGCGATGCGCTCGAGCCCCTCCTCGCCGCCGCGCGCGATCTCGACGTCCTGCCCGAGCAGCTCGAGCAGGTCGCCGAGCACCCGCAGGACGGATTCCTCGTCGTCGACCGCCAGCACGCGCAGGCGGCGCGGCGGCAGGCCGGCCGCGGGCTCGTGCGCCTCCCCCGGCATGCTCGCCGCCGGCAGCCAGATCGTGAACGTGCTCCCCTTGCCGGGCTCGGTCTCGACCTCGATGCGCCCGTGGTGGCGCGTGACGATCCCGTAGGCGACGGAGAGCCCGAGTCCCGTGCCCTTCACCGGCTTCGTGGTGAAGAACGGGTCGAAGATGCGGGCCCTGGTCTCCGCGTCCATGCCCACGCCCGTGTCGGCGACCCGGACGCAGACCTGCGCGCCCTCGTCGGCGGTCGAGATCGTCAGCGTGCCGCCCCAAGGCATGGCGTCGACCGCGTTCAGCACGAGATTCGTCAGCACCTCGCGCAGCTCCGAGGCGTTGCCCGCGACCGGATGCACCGCCCGCAGGTCGAGCGCGGTCCGGAGCGTGATGCCGCGGCGCTTGGTCTCCGCTTCCCAGGCCGGCCGCGTCAGCTCGAACACGTCGCGGACCACGTCCTCGAGAGCGAGCACGGCGAAGTGCTCGTCCTGCCGCACCCGCGTGAACTCCTGGACGCGCCGCACCACCTGCGCCCCGTCGAGTGCGGCCCGCTCGATCACCTCGATCTGCTGCCGCCGATCCTCGTCCATCGTCTGCTGGAGCAGGATCTGAGCGCGCCCGAGGATCGCGGCCAGAATGTTGTTGAAGTCGTGCGCCACGCCGCCGGCCAGCTCGCCGAGCGCGTTCAGCTTGGCCGACTGCACGAGCTGAGCCTGGGTCTCGGTCAGGTCGCGGTAGGCGCGGCGCGCCTCGTCGTACAGCCGCGCGTTCGCGATCGCCGCGCTGCACGGGCCGGCGAACAGCGTGGCCAGCTCCAGGTCCTCCGCGCGAAACACGCGGTCTCCGCAGCGCGTGAGCGTGATCGCCCCGGCCACCTTGTCTCGCACCCAGAGCGGGACGCAGAGCAGCGCCGACTGCTCGACCGGCGTGCCCGGCACCTGGATCGCGTGCGGATCGTTGAGCGCGTCGTTCACGATCCGCCCCTGTCCGGTGAGGGCCACGTGGCCGGTGACGCCCTCCCCCAGCGGCAGGCGGATCGCCATGGTCTCGTCCCGGAAGTCCTGCACGTCGCACGCGGCGGGAACGAGCACCCCCTCCTTCTCGTCCAGCAGGAACACGATGCACTCGTCCACCTGGATGACGGTGCGCACCTCGTGCGCGATCGTCTCGAGGATCCGATCCAGGTCGAGCGAGCTGGCGACCGCCCGGCTCACCGTGAGCAGCGCGGTGAACTTCTCCTTCTGGGATTCCTGCTGCTGCAGCCGCT
This sequence comes from Terriglobales bacterium, assembly GCA_035542955.1. Taxonomy (GTDB): domain Bacteria; phylum Eisenbacteria; class RBG-16-71-46; order RBG-16-71-46; family RBG-16-71-46; genus JANXPZ01. Next base: position 1,341 of record DATKKO010000176.1, on the reverse strand, counting down.
CGCCGAGCGCCTCGATCGCGCCCGCCGGCTGTGCCGCGAGCCGCAGGAGCCATCCCAGCGCGCGCCCGGGCGGCGAGAACCGCATCCAGCTCGTGACGAACTCGCCGGGCACGGCGGCGAGCGAGAGCCGCGAGATCTGCAGCTCGTGCTCGTCCTCGCGCGCGTGGCGCAGCGTGTCGATCAGCTCCTCCCGGCACTCGGGCGTGAGCAGATCGCCGAGCCGCCGGCCGCGCACCGAAGCGTAAGTGGCGGGAGAAAGCTCCTGGAAACGGCGGTTGCAGGCGATCACGCGCAGCCGCGCGTTGACCACTACGATGGGCACGAGCACCCCGTCGAGCTGAACGCTCATGAGATCGTGCAGGGCGCGCGGGCTCATGAGGCGCAGGCGCTCGAACGCGCGCTCGCGCGCCGACGGGCGCGTTACCTCTCCGGCTGGATGAGAAGGCGAGGGGGAATCGGCCAAGAGCCACTCCTGATGTCGAGACCGGCTTTCGCGTTATCGGCGGATGACAGCGCGGGGTTCACAGAAAAGCGGGCCGGTCCGCAGATCCCTCATGGCCACTGCGCGTCACAGATTCGTTCCCGCGCCGACGACGGTGCTCGAGGCGAGGAGCCGCACCGGCTCGGCACGTCGCGGGGATCGATGCGATCCTGAGCACGCCGCCCGACCGGCGCTGGCCCGATCATTGCGAAGACCGTCGCGCCCCGCGACCAGCCCACGGGGGCTCGATTCGTGCTCAGCCGGATCCGCACCGCAGCGCTGTGGGGACTCGAGGCATTCCCCGTGGAATGCGAAGTCGACGTCGGGCCGGGGCTGCCCGGCTTCGTCCTCGTCGGCCTGCCCGACGCCAGCGGCCGCGAGGCCCGCGAACGCGTGTGGCCCGCGCTCAGGAACGCGGGCTTCCAGCTCCCCGATCGGCGCGTGACCGTGAACCTCGCGCCCGCCGAGCGCAGGAAGGAGGGCGCGTCGGCCGATCTCGCCGTCGCCCTCGGCGTGCTGATCGCGACTGGCCAGGCGCCCGCGGAGCGCATCGAGTCGACCGCCGCGATCGGAGAGCTGGCGCTCGACGGCCGGCTGCGCGGCGTGCGGGGCACGCTGGCGCTCGCCGAATCGCTGTGGCACGCGGGCGCCACGACCCTGCTCTGCGCCGCGGCGTGCGCGCCGGAGGCCGCGCTGGTCGAGGGGCTCGCGGTGCACAGGGTGCGCACGATCCACGAGGCCGTGGACTGGCTGCGCGGCGGTGAGCTGCCGCGCCAGTCGCCCGCGGCACCCGACCCCGAGCCCGCGAACGCCGAGGACCTCGCCGACGTGCGGGGCCAGCTCGTCGCGCGCCGGGGACT
>DATKKO010000175.1:0-3646 GCA_035542955.1 Terriglobales bacterium | reverse complement strand
TGGACAGCCTGCTCACGGCGGCGACGAGCCACGCGCGCGGCGTGGCGGCTCCGCCGATCGAATGGGCGCGGCTGCGCCGGGACACGAGCGTGATCGCGAGCCCGACCGATTCCGTGCCGGGCGGGGCTCGCGTGTCCGTTGCGGCGGGCCGGCCCGCCGCGCGCTCCGTGCCCCGCCCGCCGCGCGCGCCCGCGGCCCCCGCGCGCCGTTGACCCTGCCGCGGGCGACGTGTAGCGTGCGGCGCCGGATGTCCACGCCCTCTTCGGATCGCGCGATGCTGGAAGCGCTGGTCGCCGGGTTCGCCGGACGGCGCATCGCGGTGCTCGGCGACTGCATGCTCGACCGCTATCTCTGGGGACGGGTCGACCGCATCTCGCCCGAGGCTCCGGTTCCGGTCGTGGATCTCGAGCGCGAGACCGTGTCGCTGGGCGGCGCGGGCAACGTCGCGGCCAACCTGCGCGCCCTCGGCGCCGAGCCGCTCCTGCTCACGGTGGTGGGCGAGGACGACGACGGCCGTCGCCTGCGCGAGACCTTCGCCGCGCGCGGCCTGGACACGCGCGGCGTCGTGCCCGATCCGCAGCGGCCGACCACGGTGAAGACCCGCATCGTCGCCAGCGCCCAGCAGGTCGTGCGCGCCGATCGCGAATCGCGCGCGGACCTCGCCGGAGCGGCCCTCGAGCGCCTGCTCGGGATCGCCGCGCGCGAGCTGCCCGGGTGCGCGGGCCTCGTGGTGAGCGACTACGGCAAGGGCGTCGTGCACCCGGGCTCGCTGGCGGTGGCGCTGAGCGCGGCCCGGAGCGCGGGATACGCGGTGAGCGTGGACCCCAAGGAGAGCCACATCGACGAGTACCGCGGCGTGAGCATCCTGACCCCGAACCAGCGCGAAGCCGGCTGGGCGCAGGGGCGGCGCGTGGTGGACGAGGCGAGCCTGCTCGACGTGGGCTGGGGCCTGCAGCGCCGGCTCGACGCGGCCGCCGTGCTGGTGACGCGCGGATCCGAGGGCATGAGCCTGTTCGAGCGCGGCGGACGCTACACGCATCTGCCGACCAGGGCCCGCGAGGTCTACGACGTGACCGGCGCGGGCGACACGGTGGTGAGCGTGGTGGCGCTGGCGCTCGCGGCCGGCGCGGACTTCCCGGCGGCCTGCGAGCTCGCGAACCACGCGGCCGGCCTCGTGATCCGCGAGGTGGGCACGGCGACCTGCGACCCCGCCGAGCTGCTCGCTTCTCTGGCCGACTCGCAGCCATGACGAAGCACGGAGCGCCGCTCACCGGAGACGCCCAGCGCGTGCTCGCGGAGTGGCGGCGCGCGAGCCAGAGGATCGTCTTCACGAACGGCGTGTTCGACCTGCTCCATCGTGGTCACGTCGAATACCTCCGGGAGGCGCGGGCGCTGGGCGATCGGCTCGTCGTCGGCGTGAACTCGGACGGCTCCGTGCGCCGGCTCAAGGGCCCGGCCCGGCCGATCGTGGCGGCCGAGGACCGCCTCGCGCTCGTCGCGGCGCTGGCCTGCGTGGATCTGGCGGTGCTGTTCGAGGAGGACACGCCCGAGCGGCTGATCCGCGCGATCGAGCCGGACGTGCTCGTGAAGGGCGGCGACTGGACGATCGAGCGCATCGTGGGCCGCGAGTTCGTCGAGTCCCGGGGCGGGCGCGTGCTCACCCTCCCCGTGCGCGCGGGATACGGCACGTCCGTGCTGGTCGCCCGCATCCTCGCCGGCCGGAGCGCGCTGGACCTCTGAGCGCGGGCAAAGGCCCGCGACCCGGCGGTCCGCGCGGAATCCCGGCTTCGCGCTCATCCCCTCCTGAGAGGCGGCGGATCGTGGGCGCCCGGCGCCGATCTCCGGCAGCGCGCATCCAATAGTCCCGCGTTTCCGTGCTCGAGGCCGGCTCCCCTCGATCGGAGGAGTCTCGTGTCGCAACCGTTCGACAATCTCATCGGTGGGCGCTGGGTCCGCGCGCGCTCGGGCCGGACCGTTCCCAACCACAATCCCGCGAACGGCGAGGTGCTGGGTGAGTTCCCATCCTCGGGGCCCGAGGACGTGGACGACGCCGTCCAGGCCGCGCTGCGCGCGTTCGACTCCTGGCGGCTCGTGCCCGCGCCGAAGCGGGCGGAGATCGTCTACCGCGCCGGCGCGCTCCTGCGCGAGCGGAAGGCCGAGCTGGCCCGCGCCATGACGCGCGAGATGGGGAAGGTGCTGGCCGAGACCGGCGGCGACGTGCAGGAAGGGATCGACATGGCGTTCTACGCCGCCGGCGAGGGCCGCCGCATGCACGGCGTCACCACGCCGAGCGAGATGCGGGACAAGTGGGCGATGTCCGTCCGCGTGCCGGTGGGCGTCGTGGGCGTGATCACGCCCTGGAACTTCCCGCTGGCGATCCCGAGCTGGAAGATCCTGCCCGCGCTCGTGGCCGGCAACGTCGTCGTGTTCAAGCCCGCCACCGACACGCCGGAGTTGGCCTGGCACTTCGCGCGGATCCTCGAGGAGGCCGGCCTGCCGCCGGGCGTGCTCAACGTGGTGTTCGGCAGCGGGGCGGAGGTCGGCATGCCGCTCGTCGATCATCCGGGCGTGGCGGTGATCTCCTTCACCGGATCGACGGACGTGGGCCTCGGCATCGCGGCTCGTGCCGGCGCGCTCGGCAAGCGCGTGTCGCTCGAGATGGGAGGGAAGAACGCGGTCATCGTGCTCGAGGACGCGGACCTCGGGCTGGCCACGGAGGCGATCCTGTGGAGCGCGTTCGGCACCGCGGGCCAGCGCTGCACCGCGTGCAGCCGCGTGCTCGTGCACGAGCGCGTGCACGACGCGCTGCTCGACCGCGTGACCGCGGGGGCGCGCGCGCTGCGGCTCGGCGACGGGCTCGAGCCGTCGACCCAGATCGGGCCCCTGATCAATCCGGGGCAGGTCGACCGCGTGCACGGCTACGTCGAGCTGGGAATCGAGGAGGGGGCGGAGTTGGTTGCGGGCGGCGGGCGCGCGACGGCGGGCGAGCTCGCGCGGGGGAGCTTCTACCAGCCGACCGTGTTCACACGGGTGAAGGCGGACGCCCGCATCGCCATCGAGGAGATCTTCGGGCCCGTCCTGTCCGTGGTGAAAGTGGCGGATCTCGCGGAGGCGGTGCAGATCAACAACGCGTCGCGCTTCGGGCTCTCCTCGTCCATCTTCACCCGGGACGTGAATCGCGTTTTCGCGGCGATGCGGGATCTCGCCACCGGCATCGTCTACGTGAACCACGGCACCACGGGCGCGGAGATCCACCTGCCCTTCGGCGGCATGCGCGGCACGGGCAACGGGCACCGCGAGGCCGGGCACACGCTGCTCGATCCGTTCACCGAATGGAAGAGCATCTACGTGGACTTCAGCGGCCGGCTCCAGCGCGCCCAGATCGACAACAACTGACGCTCCGATCGCGGGCGCCGCCGCGATGCACCGCGCGGCGCGGCCGTCCCGGTTTCCGCTTGCGTTGCGCTCTCGGCGCGGGTAGCGTATCGCGTCCTTTTCTCGGTGCGCTTCGCGTGGAAGCCCCGAGCTCCCCTTCCCGACCCCGCGGGGGCGGGCCGCTGGTCTCGTGGTCCGGCCACGTTCTCCGGGCCACGGGCAGCGGACGGGACTCCTCCGGCGGAGCCCCGGGCGGGATCGATCGAACGAG
>DATKKO010000174.1:0-7236 GCA_035542955.1 Terriglobales bacterium | reverse complement strand
CAGCGGACAGGAGCGCCTGACGGCGGGGCCGGTGGCGACCGCGGCCGGGCGCGGCTTGCCCGGCTTGATCGCGGCGTGAGCGGGTTCGGTGACGCCCGCCGCGGCCGCGGCGGCGAGGGCAAGAACGAGCGCGACGATACGAGTCCGCATGGGATCCCTCCGTATTCCTAAGGAATCGGCAGATCCCGGTCCCGAATCCAGCCCGAAGCTCGTCTCCTGCGCGCGGACGCGCGGTTGCCGGTTTGGGCGCTCTCGATCCGCGGCAGCGGGCCGCGGCGCGGTACCCGCGCGGCCCGGCGCTGGGGTAGATTGTGCGCAATGTCCGGCAGCATGGATCGCGTGTTCGTCGAGTGCAGCGCCCTCGGGTTCCAGACGGTGCTCACGATCCTGCTGGCGCTGGCCTTCATCCTGCTCTGGCAACGCCAGCGGCGCCCGTTCTTCCTCACCTGGTCGCTCGCCTGGTGGGTGTACGCCGCGCGGCTCGCCTTCATGTCCTCGTTCCTCGTCGAGCACCGGATCGTCTGGCTCTTCGCGCACCAGGCGGGGACCAACCTGGTCGCGCTGCTGCTGCTGCTGGCGGCGCTCCAGTTCTCGCGCGGCATCGAGTGGCGCCCGTGGTTCCTCGGGCTCGGCGCGCTCGCCGTGGCCTGGGCGTGGGTCGCCATCTACCACGTGAACATGGCGCTGGCGGGCACGTCCTCCGCGCTGCTCATCGCCGCGGTGACCTTCTGGACCGCGTGGGTGTTCTGGCGGCAGCAGCGCGTCACCGGCTCGGGCTCGGCCCGCATCCTGTCCTGGGCGTTCCTGCTCTGGGGCATCCATCATCTCGACTATCCGCTGCTGCGCCCCTTCGGCACCGGCACCTTCTACGGCGTGTTCATCGACATGCTCATCATCGTGGCCGTGACCATCGGCATCCTGTTCCTCGTGCTGGGCGAGGAGCGCCGGCAGGTCACGGCGCGCAACGCGCAGCTCGAGCAGCTCACGCGCCTGCTCCTGCACGCGCAGGAGGACGAGCGCCGGCGCATCGCCCGCGAGCTGCACGACGAGGCCGGCCAGGTGCTGAGCGCGGTGAAGATCGAGCTCGATCTCGAGGGCCGTCAGGGCGCGAGCGAGATGGTGAGCCGCGCGCTGGCGCAGGTGCGCGATCTCAGCAACCTGCTCCGCCCGAGCGTGCTCGACGACCTCGGCCTCGTGCCCGCGCTGCGCGGGCTCACCGACGACTTCTCGAAGCGCACGCGCATCGAGGTGTCGTTCGAGACCGCGGGGCTGCGCGGCTTCACGCCGGAGCAGGAGGTCGTCATCTATCGCGTGGTGCAGGAGGCGCTCACCAACGTCGCGCGCCACGCGGGCGCGCGGCAGGTCCGGGTCGGGCTGCGGTCCGACGAGGAGCGGCTGCGGCTCACGGTCGAAGACGACGGCCGCGGCCTCGCCGGCGAGCCCACGCCCCATCTCGGGCTGCTCGGCATGCGCGAGCGCGTCACGGCGCTGGGCGGTACACTGGCCATCGCGGCGTCGCCCGCGCGGGGCTTCCGCGTGGAGGCCCTGATTCCCACGGGAGTGCGGACATGAACGAAGCCGTGCGCATCCTGCTCGTCGACGATCACACGCTGGTGCGCGCCGGCGTGCGCCGGATCCTCGAGTCCCAGCCGGGCATGGAGGTGGTGGGCGAGGTCGCGGACGGCGACGCGGCGCTCGCCTTCGCGCGCGACCATCCGCTCGACGTGCTCGTGCTCGACCTCACCATGCCGGGAACGGACGGCTTCGAGGTGCTGCGCCGGGTGAAGGCGGAGCAGCCCGCGATCAAGGTGCTCGTGCTCACCATGCACGTGAACGCGGAGTACGTGGCGCGCGCCGTGCAGGACGGGGCGGACGGCTACCTGCTCAAGGACTCGGCGGTGCAAGACCTGGTGGCGGCGATCGAGGCCGTGCGGGCCGGCCGCGCCTACTACAGCCCGCCGGTGCAGCGCGAGCTGTCCGAGCTGCTGCGCGCGCACTCGGCGCCGCCGCGGCCGATCGACATGCTCACCGAGCGCGAGCGCGAGGTGCTGCGACTCGTGGCGATCGGGCACTCGACCAAGGAGATCGCCTCGAAGCTCGACATCAGCACGCGCACGGTCGAGACCCACCGCGCGAACCTGATGCGGAAGCTCAACCTCAAGTCGGTCGCGCTGCTCACGCAGTTCGCGATCCGCGAGGGGCTGGTGCGGGAGCCGTAGGGGCGACGGCGGGAGGCTCCTCCTCGAGCGCCGCATCGATCACGATCCCGTCAGCGCCTCGATCCGCTCCCGCTGCTCCGGCCAGCGCGCGATCAGATCCGCGCGCGCGCCCAGCTCGAAGTCGGCCGGGTCGTAGCCCGGCGCCATGGTCGTGCCGAGCAGCGCCCAGCGGCCGCCCGCGACGAGGCGCGAGCCCTGCCACACGTGCGCCGGGACCACGGCCTGCGGCCGATCGCCGCCGAGGAGATCGCCGCCCAGGCGCAGAACCCGAGCGCCTCGCTCCGGATCGAGCAGGAGCATCTCGACGGGATCGCCCAGATAGAAGTGGTAGATCTCGTCCGAGCGCAGCCGGTGGAGCGCGGAGAACGTGCCGGGCTCGAGCAGATAGTAGATCGCGCTCGCGAGCGCTCGCGGCGCGCCGAGTCCCGCGAGCACGCCGGCGCCGAGAATGTCGCGCGAGCGATAGCTCTCCGCGAAGAAGCCGCCCTCGCGCTCGAGAGGCTCGAGGTTCAGCAGGCGCTTCACATCCTCGGCGCTCAGCATGTGCTCGTCCTCGGGCTCGAGGCCCGGACACGCAGCGCCCGGGCCTCGTGTGTGCAGCGGTCGCGACCTACGGCTTCTTCGGCGCCGCGGGCTTCGCCGGCGGCTTCTGGATGCGCGGCGCGGCGCCGTGCGAGCGCCGCATGTCGGCCGCCAGCTCCTTGATCTCCGTGAGATCGCGCTGCAGCTCGCTCCATCCGTACCACATCGCATAGTCGTCGCTGGCGTGGAAGGCGCCCTGGAACGCGCGCATGCGGTGCTCGAGGAACATCACGAACAGGCGCTGCTCGATCACGGTCGGCGCGTCGTGGAACGTGAGCAGGTCGGGGAACGCGGCCGCGTAGGTCTTCGGCTGCGCGAGCACGCCGTCGTGATAGAGCCCGGCCACGACGCGGATGCCCTCGGCCATGAGATGGTCCGCGTCCCGGATCATGTCGTCGCCCTTGCCGAGATGCTCCTTCGCGAACGCGGCGGAGTGGCAGCCGCCGCAGGTCGCCAGCATGCGATCCCGCTCCTTCTGCCAGCTCGCCTGATCGAGCCGCGCCACGTCGGCCGCCTTCACCACGTCGAGCCGCCCGGTGGGCTTGCCCGCCGGATCGAGCACGCCGAGCGCCTGCAGGATCGTGGCGCGATCGGCCGCCCACTGGGGGTCCTCGGGCATGGGCAGACGGACGGCGAGGAATCCCCACGCGGTGCGCACCTCGTGGCTGCCGTCCGGCATGTGGCAGGTCTGGCAGGTGGGCGCGGCGGCGCTCGCCGGCAGCGTGCCGCCCTGCTTGAGCGCGTGCCGCACGCCGTGCTTCGAGGACGAGTACATCTCCCACTGCGGATGATCGAAGCCCATGTGGCAGCTCTCGCACGCTTCGGGCGCGCGCGCCTCGGCCACCGAGAACGTGTGCCGCGTGTGGCAGGCGTCGCACGACGCGGTGCCGAAGCCGCGCCCCTCGCGCTCGAGCGCGCGCACCTCGTCGGCGGTCTTCAGGCCGAGCTTGTGGCAGCCGCCGCAGCCCTTCATGCCCTCGGTCATCGCCATCGGCTGCCAGTGGATGGTGGGCATCGCCTTCATCGCCGCCCAGGCCGCGGCGTGCTTGCCGCTCTTGAACTGCTCGACGCGGTTCTCGTGGCACTGGCCGCAGGTCTCGGGCGTGGGGATCTCCGCCTTGGCGGCGTCCGCCTCCGAGTTGTGCGCGTTCCCGTGGCAGGTCGCGCAGTCGACGTGGTTTGCGGCGTGCTTGCTCGCCTTCCAGTCGGCGACGATGCCGGGCGAGACCTTGCCGTGGCAGTCGACGCAGGACTGCGGCTGGGCGAGAGCGAGCGCGGGGACGAAGACGAGGAAGAGAGCGAAGAAAGCGAAGGCGGCTCGGCGCATGTCGGCCTCCGGGTGGTGGGTCCGCGCGCATTCAAGCACGCGCGAGCGGGCTCGGCAACGGACGGATCACGGGAACGCGGGCGCGCCGGCTCGAGCGGATCGACCGCGCGGCGGGAGCCCGGGTGAATCGCGCGACTACCGCGCCCGCGCGCGCGATCGCGCCGCCTTCGCTTCCGCCGCGTCCGCGCGGAGCGCGGCGTCCACGAGCGCGCGCGGCGCCCGCACCTCCATCGCCAGCAGCGCGTGCGAGAGCGTCTTGCCCTGCGCGTCCAACCGCAAGGACACCGTGCCGCCGCCGCCGAGCGATTCGTGCAGGAGGAAGTTGAGCGCCCACAGATTCGGCACCTCGTAGCGCTCGACCTTCCCGAAGCAGATGCCCCGGAACCGGCGCTTCACCACGGCCGCGGTCAGCGTGCGCGCGAGCCAGGGATAGATCTCCGGCGCGCGGGCGATCACGCCGATGTTCGCGGTGTCGCCCTTGTCGCCGCTGCGGGCGTGCGCCAGCGCCCCGAGCGGGACGCTCACGAGCTTCCGGCTCCCCTTCGCGGGCGGCCACTTGTCGGGTGCGAGTGGCTGCGGACGCGCGGGCGGGAGCAGCGGCGTCGGCCACTCCAGCGTGCGCTCGCCCCCGTCCGTGACCAGCGCCGGCGTCACGCGATCGCGGGGCACGAGCGCGGGCCAGTAAGCGACGACCTCCTGCGCCTGCGGGCGGCCTCCCGTGACCGCGACGCCCGGCGGACCGGAGAGGATCACCGCGGGCACGAGCCGAGTGAAGGCGTCGATCTTCTCGCGGTCCGGGTCGCGCACCGAGAGCCGCAGCAGCACCTCGGGCGGATCGACCGCCGGCGCGAGCGGACCCCAGCAGGCCGAGTGCCCCACCAGCTCGGTGTTCGTGGCGGCGAACGTGATCCCGAGCCGCGCCCAGAACAGATCGGAGAAGGCGCGGGCCTTCGCCACCACGTCGGGACCGGAGAGGATGAGCGAGCCGCTCGCCTTCCAGCCGTCGAAGTAGGACGCGCTCACCTTGAGCGCGCCGGGCGCGGGCCGCCCGCGCACGCCCCAGACGCGCACGCGGTCGCGTCCGGCCTGCTCGAGCCGCGCGGAGGCGAAGTCGGCCACCACGTCGGGCGTGACGTACGAGCGCGGGTCGCCCATCTCGTAGACGAGCTGCTCCTTCACCGTGCGCACCGTGACCAGCCCGCCCGTGCCCGCGTGCTTGGTGACGACGAACGAGCCGTCCGGGAACACCTCGAGCACCGGATAGCCGATGCGCTCGTAGCCCGGCACGCGGCGCCAGTCCGTGAAGTTGCCGCCCGTGCTCTGTGCCCCGCACTCGACGATGTGCCCCGCCACGATGCCGCAGGCGAGCCGGTCCCAGTCGTCGGGCGCCCAGCCGAAGGCATGGATCATGGGCGCGAGCGTGATGCCCGTGTCGGTCGAGCGGCCGGTCACCACGATCTGCGCGCCGCTGCGCAGCGCCTCGACGATCGGCCACGCGCCGAAGTACGCGTTGGCGGAGGAGACGTGAGCGCGGATCGCCGTGAACGGCGCGCCGTCCTCGAGGTTGTCGAGCGGCACGCCGGTGGCGTTCAGCTCGCCGAGGCGCTGAGTGAGGTCGTCGCCGGCGATTGCCGCCACCTCGAGCGGCACGCCGTGGAGCCGGGCCCGCTCGAGGATCGCGGCGCGGCAGCCGAGGGGATTCACGCCGCCCGCGTTCGTGATCACGCGCGCGCCGGTCCGCGCGAGCGCGGGCAGCGCCGCCTCGACCTGGGCGACGAAGTCGCGGGCGAAGCCGGCGCGCGGGTCGCGCGCGCGCTGCTTCTGCAGGATGGACATCGTGATCTCGGCGAGGAAGTCGAGGCTCACGTAGTCCACAGGTCCCAGCTCGAGCTGCAACCCGAGCTGCGCGAGATCGTCCCCCCAGTAGCCGCCGGCGTTGGCGATGCGGATCATCTCGGGCATGGGCGGGGAATCCCGGTCGCGGCGCGGACGCACCGCGCGGCGGGTCGCGCGGTGCGCCCTGCGGAGCTACTTCTCCAGCGCCTCGACGCTGGTCACGGGATGGACCTCCCAGAGCGTGCCCCGCGGGTCCGGGTCCTTCTCGTGCGCGTCGTAGAAGAGCCAGCCGGTCACCGCCACCTTCTTGCCGAACAGCCCGCGCAGCGCCTTCACCCCGAGCGCGGGGTTCTTCGCCTGAGCGGCGGGCGGGACCTCGGTGATGACCCACTTCTTGCTGTCGCTCTCGCCCGGGGCCCCGGCGAGAACGAGATGGATGTCGCTGTCCTCCTCCTTCTCGACCTGCACGACGTAGCCCTCGATGCGGGCGCCCTTGCGCGCGGACCAGTCGGCGGCGCCGCTCTTCGCGAGCAGGCCGTCGAGGCTGGCGGTCCGGTCCATGTCCGCGGGCTTCGGGGCGCTCAGGTGGAGCCTGGCAGGAGCTGCCTGCTTGGACGCGGCTTTCGGGGTGGCGCAGGTCGCAAGGCTCGCGAATCCGCAGACGCCGACCAGCACCGCCGTGAAGACTGCCACTTTCGTTCGCACGGCACACCTCCATGAGCCAACGGCGCGGCCCGCCGGCCGGAGCCACGGGGAAATCGGGGGAGTGGACCCGATGGGTCTGGAGGCAGGCTAGCGCCTGCCCGCGGGACCCCACAAGCGAGGTCGCCAGGACGAGGGGGCGCCATGCCGCACGCAGCGCCCGGCTCTCGCCTCCGCGAGATCGAGTCTCCTCCGCCTGGCCCGGGCCGGAGCCGTCAGATCCCGATCGCCTGTCCCCACTCCCCGAGGAGCGGGGCGACGATCGCCGAGACCACGAGCAGAACCGTCCACGCTCGGACGGTCCCCACCGCGGCTCGCTTGCTCCAGACGGCCGCGAACACGAAGTACGCGGCCAACCCCACGACGATCATGGCCAGCCACATGGCGGCGATGTCGCCCGCGCGCTGGCCCCAGAGCCTGAGATAGGCGTCTCCGCCCTTCGAGAACCAGAGCCGGAGGATGCACTCCAGCCACATGTAGATCGTGGCTGCGGCGAAGGCCGCCGCGGCCTTCGGCGATGCCCCTTCGTTCCCCGCGGAGGACGTGCGATCGGTTCCGGTGCTCATGGCA
>DATKKO010000173.1:0-7154 GCA_035542955.1 Terriglobales bacterium | reverse complement strand
CGAGGTGGCGAACTTCGACGTGCACACCGAGTCGTTCCAGCTCGCCTACGGCCGACGACTGTCCCGGGGCATCGTCATCACCCGGCTCACGGCATCGCTCGAGGGAGTGGACCGGCGCTACGGGCCGAGCCGGATCCTCTTCCCGAACGCGCCGGTCGAATTCGCGGGAGGGGAGGAGAGCGATCGGCGGCGCACCGTGGCCCTCGAGCTTCAGCTCTGGAATCCGAGCTACGTCGAGCTGCTCGACGTGGATCGCATGGACCGGCCGGAGGACTTCGACCTCGGGACCACGTTCCGGCTCAAGGCGGGCTTCGCCCCGCGCGCTTTCGGCAGCACCGTGGACGAGGGCTTCGGACGCGCCGAGCTCCAGACGGGGACCCGGCGCGATCTCGGCTTCGGCTGGGTCCGGGCCGCGGTGGAGAGCCGGCTGCGCCCCGATCCGATGGACCTGCTGAGCTTCGGCGAGGCGCGGTGGTACGTGATCGCCGGCCGCCACACGCTCGTCCTCGACGGCTCGATGAACGCGGGCGCGTACGCGACGCGCCCGTTCCAGATCCTGGCCGGAGGGCTGAACGGGCTGCGGGCGTTCCCGACCCAGGCGCTCGCCGGCCGGCAGATCCTCCGCTTCAACGTCGAGGAGCGCTGGCTTTTCACGCCGGTCGCGTGGGATCTGGTCCACGCCGCGACCGCCGTGTTCACCGATGGCGCGCGCGCCTGGGGGCCGGGTGCCGCGGGCAGCACGTGGTTCCACGACGCCGGCGTGGGCCTGCGACTCGGCTTCCCGCAGATCGGGCTCGCGCAGGTCGTCCGGCTCGATCTCGCCTGGCCGCTGCAGCCCACGGTGAGCGGAAGCCGCGGGGCGGTGCTCTCGATCGGCTCGAGCCAGGCGTTCTGATCCAGGTTTCGCGTGGATCAAAGGAGGCATGCATGGACCTGACCGCGGTGGCTCTCGAGATCCCCGCCGACTGCAATCTCGTCGCCGGGCAGACGCATTTCATCAAGACGGTCGAGGACCTCGCCGAGATCGTCGTCACCGGCGTGCCGGGGGCGCGGTTCGGGCTCTCGTTCTGCGAGGCGTCGGGCCCCTGCCTGATCCGCACCGAAGGGAACGATCCCGCGCTGATCGCCGCGGCCGCAGCCAACGCGCAGCGGGTCGGCGCGGGCCACACCTTCTTCCTGCTGCTGCGCGGGGCGTATCCGATCAACCTGCTCAACGCGATCAAGCTGTGCCCCGAGGTCTGCTCGTTGTTCTGCGCCACGGCCAACCCCGTGCAGATGCTGGTCGCGGAAAGCGAGCTGGGGCGTGGCGTGGCCGGCGTGGTGGACGGCGAGCCGCCGAAGGGCGTCGAGGACGACGCGGCGAAGCAGGCGCGCCGCGAGTTCCTGCGCCGGATCGGCTACAAGCGCTGACACCGCGGGGCATGGGACTTTCGGATACCCTGCCACGGCTCGCGTTCGCTCGCCGCGTGACCTAGACTCCGTTCGAGAATTTCGCCCTGATCCCCTCCGGCCGGGTGATCCGGGAGACCCCGGCGACGGAGGCGGACGCGCTGCGCATGCAGCGCTTGACTCGGAGGATTCCATGAGCGGGCTTCCCCCCACGGCTCCGGTGGTCGTCATCGGAGCGGGCTGCATCGGCACCGCGATCGCGTACCACCTCGGGCGGCGTGGCGTGAAGGACGTGGTCGTGATCGAGAAGGAGCCATTCGCGGGAGCGGGCTCGACCTCGAAGGCGGCAGGCGGCATCCGGGCGCAGTTCTCGACGCCGCTGAGCGTGCAGATCTCGCGCATGGCGGAGGAGCAGTTCCGGCGCTTCGCCGACGAGATGGAGACGGGTCCCGTGTTCTTCCCGGTCGGCTATCTCTTCCTGCTCGACGACGAGGCCTCGTGGACGACCTTCCAGGCCCAGGCGGAGATGCAGCGCTCCCTCGGTCTGCCGGTGCAGACGCTCACGCCGCAGGGCGCGCGCGAGATCGTGCCCGAGCTGTACGTGGACGACCTGCTCGGGGCGACCTTCTGCCTCGAGGACGGTCTGGGCAATCCCCACGAGGTCACGCAGGCCTATGTGGCGCAGGCGCGGCGGCTGGGCGCGCGCTTCGAGTTCGGCGTCGCCGCGAAGGGACTGGTCATGGAGAAGAACCGGGTGACCGGCGTCACGACGGACGCGGGCACGATCGGCACGCCGCTGGTCGTGAACGCCGCCGGACCGTACGCGGCCGGCGTGGCGGCCTGGGCAGGTGTGGACCTGCCCGTGAAGCCGGTGCGCCGGCACTGCTTCACCACGGAGCCGCTGCCGCTCGCGCGCGAGAGCCTGCCCATGATCGTGGACATGGGATCGGGCGTGTACATGCATCGCGAGAGCGGCGGCCTGCTGCTCGGCTACGCCAACCCCGAGGAGCCCGAGGGCTTCAACCTGGTCGTGAACTGGGACCTGCTCGAGCGCATCGTGGAGCCCGCCATGCACCGCGTGCCCGCGCTCGAGTCGGCCCAGATCTCGAACGGCTGGGCGGGCCTCTACGAGACGACCCCCGACCACAACTCGGTCCTGGGACCGCCGCGCGGCGTGGAGGGTCTCATGCTCGCGAACGGCTTCAGCGGGCACGGCTTCATGCACGCGCCGGCCGTGGGCCAGCTCGTCGCCGAATGGATCGTGGACGGCAAGCCGAGCCTCGATCTCTCGCCGTTGCGCCTCGAGCGCTTCGCCGAGCACCGCGGGATGGTCGAGGCGAACGTGATCTGATGGCGCTCCGTCACGGCGTCCTGCACCTGGGGCCGCTCGACAACAACACGTACGTGCTGATCGACGCGCGCACCGGCGAGTGCGCCGTGGTGGACGCGGGCTTCGGCTGGGAGGAGATCGTGCGCTGGGTGCGCGCGCAACCCGGGCCGCCGATCGTGCGCCACTTGCTGAACACGCACGCGCACTACGATCACGTCTGCGGGATGCGTCCGCTGCAGGAGGCTCTCGGCGGCACGTACCGGCTCCATCCGGCCGATCGTCCGCTGCTCGCGCGGCTGAGCGAGCAGGGCGCGATCTTCGGTTTCCCCCCGGCGCGCGCGCCCGACGAGGTGCGCGATCTCGCGGACGGCGAGCGCCTGCCGCTCGGCGATGAGTCGCTGGAGGTGATCCACACGCCGGGTCACTCGCCCGGTGGCGTGTGCTTCCGCCACGGCGACGATCTCTGGGCCGGCGACACGCTCTTTGCCGGCTCGATCGGGCGCACAGATCTGCCGGGCGGATCGATGGCGGAGCTGGAGCGCTCCATCCGGGTGCGCCTCTATCCGTTGGGCGACCAGGTGCGCGTCCATCCGGGCCACGGCCCGGACACCACCCTCGGACACGAGCGGCGGACGAACCCGTTCGTGCGTGGAGACGGAGGATCGCCATGAGCGAAGCGGCACACACGGTCATCGAATGGAGCCCCCGGCTCCGCCTCCATCCGACCGCGTTCATCGCCCCGGGAGCGGTCGTGGTGGGCGAGGTCACGATGGGCCGCGACTCCAGCCTGTGGTTCCAGGCCGTGCTTCGCGGCGACATCGCGCCGATCGAGGTGGGCGAGGGGACGAACGTGCAGGACGGCGCCGTGGTCCACGTGGACGAGGGCTTCCCCGCGCGGATCGGTGCGCGCGTCACGGTCGGGCACCGGGCCGTGGTGCACGGCTGCGTGGTCGAGGACGACTGCATGGTCGGGATGGGCGCGATCGTGCTCACGGGCGCGCGTGTCGGGGCGGGCTCGCTCGTCGCCGCCGGGGCGCTGGTGCGCGAGGGCGAGATCGTTCCGCCGGGGAGCGTCGTGCGCGGCGTGCCCGCGAAGGTCGCGGGCCCCGTGAGCGACGAGCACCGCGCCTCCATCCGGCGCGGCGGCGAGCACTACGTCGCGCTCGCGCGCACCTACCTGGCGCGCGGCTTCTCGGGACCGCATCCGCCCGGCTCGTACGCGACGGGCACCTCCCGCGCCCGGGGGCCGATGAGCTTCCTCGAATGGGGCGCACTGCTCGCGGTGCTCGGCGAGAGCCCCGACTGGGTGGCCGATCGCCTCGAGCGCAACGACGAGGCGCTCTGGCGGCGGCGTCCCGCTCCGGAGCGCTGGTCCGCGCTGGAGGTCCTCTGTCATCTGCGGGACACCGAGCGGGACGTGTGGGCGCCGCGGCTCGATCGCATGCTGCGCGAGCGCATGCCCGAGATCCCGAATGCGAACATGGCCGGCTGGGAGACGTCGCGCCGCTACAACGAGCAGGCGCCCGCGCGCGCGCTCGAGGAGTGGGTCGAGGCCCGGCGCACGCTGCTCGCCCGTCTCGCGCCGCTCTCCCGCGCCGACTGGGTGCGCACCGGCATCCACGCGACGCACGGGCCGTACCCGCTCGCCGAGATGGTGCGGACCATCGGCGATCACGATCTCTCGCACCGCCGCCAGATCGCCGAGGCGCTGGGCGAGTTCGCGTGATCCAGCCGCTGCGGCCGCCGCGGGAGGGCGGCGCCGGTGATCGGCTGCTCGGGGCGCTCGCGCGTCGCGGGCACGCGATCGTGGGTGCGGAAGCGGCGCCGCCCGTGCGTGAGCGCACGATCTTCGTCTGCCCCGCGCCCGGGGAGGACGTCTCCGGCACGAGGGAATCGCTGAAGGCGCTCGTTCCGGCTCAGGGGTCGCGTCTGCTCGTGATCACGCGGTTGGGTACGCACCCGGACGCCGCGCACGCTTCGCTGCGCGATCTGTGGACGCTCGAGGAGACCGCGCGCGCGGCCGCGATCCCGTCGCTCGTGCTCCGTTTGGCGCCGATGCTCGGGCCCCGCAGCCCTCTCTGGCTCCGCCTCGCGAGCGCCTCGCGTCTCGGGCGCAGGGCGGACCTGCTGCTGAATCCCGTCGTGGAGAGCGACGTGATCGAGACCCTGGACCGCGCTCTGTCCGGGCGGGCAGAATGGCGCGGCTGGTTCGAGATCGCGGGCCCGGAGGTCTGGAGCCTGGGCGAGCTGGCGGATCTGGCCCGCGCGTGCGGCCGCGGAGCGGGAGAGGAGCCCGGTTCCTGGGAGCCGCCGATCGAGGAGATGGAAGAGCATCGGCTCGCCGAGGCCGGGCGCTGGCTCGAGCATTTCGGCATGACCGTGCGGCCGCTGTCGGCACAGGCCGGGAGCTGGGCCGCGATGGAAACGGAGAGGAGCGCATGAGCCGACAGCGATCGATCATCACGCGGGCCCGCGCCGGGCGCGCGGCGCCTCATCGCTCCGCGGGCGCCCCGCGCCCCGTGAGCTGCGCCGTGATCACCGTGAGCGACACCCGCCGGGGCCGCGAGGACACCGCGGGCGCGCGGATCGAGCGCCTGATCCTGCGCGCGGGCCATCGCGTGGCCACGCGCGCGTGGGTGAAGGACGAGCCCGCGGCGCTGCGGCGCGCCGCGCGGGCGGCGCTCGCCCGGCCGGACGTGGACGCGCTGGTGGTCACCGGCGGCACGGGGCTCGGACCGCGCGACCGCACGCCCGAGGCGCTCGCGCCGCTCGTGGAGCGCGCGGTGCCCGGATTCGGCGAGCTGTTCCGCGTCGTCTCCGTTCACCAGGTCGGCCCGGCGGCCTGGCTCTCGCGCGCGGAGGCGTTCGTTGCCCGGGGCCGGCTCGTGGTGCTGCTCCCCGGATCGCTCGCGGCCGTGGATCTCGCGCTGCGCGAGCTGCTGCTGCCCGAGCTCGTCCACGCGGTCCGCATGCTCGGCCGCTTCAGAACCTCGGAGGCATGAGGATGTCCATCAAGCCCGATCACTGGATCCGCAGGATGTGCCTCGAGCATCGCATGATCGAGCCGTTCGAGGAGAAGCAGGTGCGGTCCGGCGCGATCTCCTACGGGATCTCCTCGTACGGCTACGACCTGCGCGTGGCCGACGAGTTCAAGATCTTCACTAACGTGAACACCACGATCGTGGATCCGAAGAACATGGATCCATCGTCGATGGTGGACTTCCGGGGTCCGGTGGCCGTCATCCCGCCCAACTCGTTCGCCCTCGCCCGCAGCGTCGAGTACTTCCGCATCCCACGGAACGTGCTCTGCACCTGCCTCGGCAAGTCGACCTATGCGCGGTGCGGCATCATCACCAACGTGACGCCGTTCGAGCCCGAGTGGGAGGGCTTCGTCACCCTCGAGATCAGCAACACGACGCCGCTGCCCGCGAAGGTCTACGCGAACGAGGGCATCGCCCAGGTGCTCTTCTTCGAGAGCGACGAGCCCTGCGAGGTCTCGTACAAGGACAAGGCGGGGAAGTACCAGGCCCAGCGCGGCATCACGCTGCCGAGGTTGTAGGCACGGGCTCGGCGGAGGGCTCGTCGGGAGCCCGCGGGCCGCGGCGGCCGGAGCCGCGGTTTGCGCGCTCTTCCTGGCGCCGGTATCCTCGCGTGGATCGCAGCCTCACCTGAGTCCGGTCCGCGGGAGTCGACGCATGCTGAAGGAGCTGGCGGCAGGGCTGAACGTCACGCTGGATCACCTGCTCCTCAAGAAGCCGGTGACCACGCAGTACCCCAACGAGAAGCTCGAGATGTTCCCGCGCTATCGGGGGCTGCACTTCCTCGCCCGTCACGCGGACGGGCTCGAGCGTTGCGTGGGCTGCGAGCTGTGCGCCGTGGCCTGCCCGGCGGACGCGATCTTCGTCAAGGCGGCCGAGAACGATCCCGACCATCCTCACTCGCACGGCGAGCGCTACGCGGAACGCTACGAGATCAACATGCTCCGCTGCATCTTCTGCGGCATGTGCGAGGAAGCCTGCCCCGAGGACGCGATCTTCCTGGGCAAGGACTACGAGCTGTCCGACTACCGCCGGGAAGCCTTCATCTACACGAAGGACGAGCTGCTCCTCCCGATCGAGCAGGCGGGCTTCGTCCCGGCCCGCTGAGGCCCACCCGGGCCGCGTCCTCTCTCCGCGGTGCTGACTGACCGAGCCCGGGCGCTTCGCTTCTCCGCGCCCTCCTCCTCCGAGCCGAGCCGCTCCTCCTCGATCGCGCGCTGAGCCGCACGCTTCGGTCCGCTCCGTTCGCGAACGGCCCCGTTCGAGACCGAAACGCGTGGCGTTCCTCGAATGGACGATCGGCTGACCACGTGACCTCGCGCTTCGGATGAGCGGTTCCGGCTTGTCCGCTGGGCCTCAAGGTCTTGGGCGCGCGCGCCAAGCCCGGCACGGAGCCT
>DATKKO010000172.1:0-3933 GCA_035542955.1 Terriglobales bacterium | reverse complement strand
CCCGGGCCGGCGTGCTACGGGCACGGCGGCCCGGCCACCGTGACCGACGCGCTGGTGGTGCTGGGGCGCATCCCGGGCGACGTGCTGGCGGGCAGCGGGCTCGCCCTCGACCGCGCCGCGGCGGCGCGCGTGCTGGGCGCGCTGGCCCGCGCGCTGCGCCTGCGCGACGCGGTGGCGGCGGCGGCGGGCGTGCTCACCGTGGCCGACGCGCGCATGGAGGCGGCGCTGCGCCGGGTCTCGGTCGAGCGGGCTCACGATCCGCGGGGCGCGGCGCTGGTCGCCTTCGGCGGGGCGGGCGGGCTGCACGCCTGCGCGCTCGCCGAGGCGCTCGGCGCGGGCGCCGTCCTCTTCCCGCTCCATGCCGGTGTGCTCTCGGCGCTCGGCGCGCTCGCGGGGGGATCGCGGCGCGAGCGCAGTCGCTCCGTGCTGCTCGACGCGCGCGACCGAGGCGCGCTCGAGCGCGCCTGGCTCCGGCTCGAGCGCGAGGCGCGCGCGGAGTTCGCGGCCGCCGGAGCCACGCGCTCCGCGCGCGGGAGCCCCGCACTCGTGGTCGAGCGCTGGGCCGAAGTGCGCTACCGCGGACAGTCGCACGAGATCGCGATCGAGGCGGACCGTCGGGACGCGCGCGCGGGCCGCGGCGCGCGCGCCGGTCTCGACGAGAGCTTCCATCGCGAGCACGAACGCCTCTACGGATTCTGCGAGCGCGGCCGCCCGGTGGAGGTGGTGACCCTCGAGGTGCGGGTCTCGACTCCCTCCGCCTGGGGATTCCTCGTGCGGCCGCCTGCGGCACGGACCGCGCCCCGCGCGACGCACGCGAGCACGCCCGTGCACTGGCGCGGGCGCTGGCTGCGCGCCCCGATCTGCGGGCGCGCGGACGTGACGCGCGGGCGCGCGCTCTCCGGTCCCGCGATCGTCGCCGACGAGGGCGCCACGCTCTGGATCGCGCCCGGCTGGCGCGCGCGCGCGCACGGCTCGGGCACGATCGTCGTCACGCGGGGGCGGCGATGAGGCCCCGCGCCCGCTTCGACGGCGTGCAGCTCGCGCTCTACCAGGGACTGTTCGCGGCCTGCGCCGAGGAGATGGGCATCGCGCTCATGCGGACCGCGCACTCGCCGAACATCAAGGAGCGGCTCGACCACTCGTGCGCGGTGTTCGACGGGCGGGGAGCGCTGGTGGCGCAGGCGGCGCACATCCCGGTGCACCTGGGCAGCCTGCCGCGCGCGGTCGAGGCCGCGCTCGCGCTCGGGCCGCTGCGCCCGGGCGACACCGTGATCCTGAACGACCCGTTCGCGGGCGGGACCCATCTGCCCGATGTCACGCTCGTCACGCCCGTGTTCCTTGATGCGCCCGCGAGATCCGCTCGCGCTCCGCTCGCGCCCGACTTCCTCGTCGCGAGCCGCGCGCATCACGCCGACATCGGCGGGGGCGCCCCGGGCTCGATGCCGCTCGCGCGCGAGGTCTACGAGGAGGGCCTGCGCGTCCCGCCCGTGTTCCTCCAGCGCGAGGGCCGCGTCGAGCGGGACGTGTTGGCGCTGCTGCTCGCGAACGTGCGCACGCCCGAGGAGCGGCGCGCCGATCTCGCGGCCCAGCTCGGAGCGCAGGCGACCGGGGCCCGCAGGCTCGCGGAGTACGCCCGCCGCATCGGGGCCCGCGGGCGCGGCGCGGCCGAGCTCCAGGCGGCGGCACGCGCGCTGATGAATCACGCGGAGCGCGTGGTGCGCGCGCAGCTCTCGCGTCTGCCGCGCGGCCGCTGGAGCTTCGCCGACGCGCTCGACGACGACGGCCTCGGCTCGGGCCCGGTGCGCATCACGGCGGCGCTGACGCTCGCCCCGGGGCGGGCGCGGCTCGACTTCACCGGATCGAGCCCGCAGGTGCAGGGACCCGTGAACGCGGTCGAGCCGGTGACGCGCGCCGCCTGCTCCTACGCGCTGCGCTGCGTGCTCGGCGGCGCGTGGCCGGTGAACGCGGGCGCGTTCCGCCCGCTCGAGGTCGTGGCGCCCGCGGGCACGGTGGTGAACGCGCGTCCTCCGGCTGCGGTCTCTGCGGGGAACGTCGAGACCTCGCAGCGCATCGTGGATGTCGTGCTCGGCGCCTTCGCGCGGGCGCTGCCCGGCCGCGTGCCCGCCGCGAGCGCCGGCACGATGAACAACCTGCTCGTGGGCGGCGCGGACCCGGCGCGCGGGGGCGAGGCCTTCGCCTACTACGAGACGCTGGGCGGCGGGCACGGCGCGGGTCCGGGCTGGGACGGGGCCAGCGCCATGCAGGTGCACATGACGAACACGCGGAACACGCCGATCGAGGCGCTCGAGCATGCGTACCCGCTGCGGGTGCGGGAGACGCGCATTCGCCGGGGCAGCGGCGGCCGCGGCCGGTTCCGCGGCGGCAACGGCATCGTGCGCAGCCTCGAGCTACTCGTGCCCGCGCGGGTCACGTTGATCACGGAGCGCAGGAGCCGCGGGCCCTACGGTCTGGCCGGCGGCGCCCGGGGAAGGCCCGGCGTGAATCGCGTTCGGGCGCGCCCGGGCGGCGCGGCGCGGCGGCTGCCGGGCAAGACGCAAATTGACCTCGGGGCCGGGGCAGTGATAAGCGTGGCCTCCCCCGGCGGCGGCGGGTACGGCCGCCCGGATCCGCGCCGCCCCTGAAGTGCCCCGGTCGTTCCTGGTCGGTTCCGACTCCAGGAGGGAGCATGCGATCTCCCGTCCGCTTCGCGCCCGTTCTCGCCGTCGCCTGCGTGCTGTACGCCGTCGTCGTCGCTCCGCGTGCCCGCGGCCTTCCCCTCTACGCGGGGCGCACGGGCCTCATGTGCGCAAGCTGCCACTTCGATCCCAACGGAGGCGGCCCGCGCAACGAGTTCGGCTTCGCCTTCGCGAAGAACCGTCACGCGCTCGCGCCCGACACGGGCGGCGCCTGGAAGGACCTCGACCTCACGAACCGCGTCGGCGACCGCATGCCCGTCTACCTCGGGCTGAACCAGCGCTTCATGCTGCTCACGACCCGCGGGATCACGAGCCGCAACATCGACGACTTCGCCTTCTTCAACATGGAGAACGGTCTCCACGTGGCCTTCCAGCCCCATCGCCGGCTCACGCTGGTCTACACGCTGGATGCCTTCAGCAACCTGTCCGGTGTGGCGGCGGGGAGCGGGGGCCCGTTCCGCAGCAAGGAAGCCTTCGGCATGATCGGCGGCTTCCCCGGGGACGCGTACATCAAGGTGGGCCGCATCCGCACGCCCTTCGGCCTGCGCATGGACGACCACACCGTGGCCACGCGGAACGCCTTCATCGATGCCTCGGGCGGACCGGCGTTCATGCCCTACGACGTCCGCGAATCGGACATGGGCTTCGAGCTGGGGGCGGACAAGGGCGGCTTCTTCGGCCGCGCGGCGTTCACGAACGGCCAT
This sequence comes from Terriglobales bacterium, assembly GCA_035542955.1. Classification (GTDB taxonomy): domain Bacteria; phylum Eisenbacteria; class RBG-16-71-46; order RBG-16-71-46; family RBG-16-71-46; genus JANXPZ01. Next base: position 533 of record DATKKO010000172.1, on the reverse strand, counting down.
GCGGCGGAATTCGGCAGCGACCCGTACGCCGAGGCGAAGACCGTGAAGCTCGGCTACAACCATCCCTGGTTCCAGAGCGCGGTCTCGCTCTACGACGACTTCGACAAGTTCGGCTCGGACCCGTTCCAACGGACCACGCGCTGGGGGGCGTACGGACTCACGCACTGGCGCGACGTCGTCGTGCTGGGCGAATGGGCCGCCGGAACGGATCGGGCTGACCTCGATGGCGGGACCCACAACCTGCTTGCCTGGTACGCCGAGGCGGACTACGCGCCGCGGCGCTGGGTCAACGTGCGGGCGCGCTACGACTACCTGGTCGCCGATCGCAGCAGCGATCTCGCGTTGCGGGAGGAGAGCACGTACCGGCGCTACGCGCTCGAGGGTGAGCTGTTGCCGGTACCCTTCGCCGAGCTGCGCTGGACGCTGCGCTATATCGATCCGCGAGCATCCTCCGTCGCGGACGACCGGCAGGCCTACCTGCAGATGCACTTCTCGTACTGAGAGGCATCCACGCAGCGGCGGCCCGGGGCGCT
>DATKKO010000171.1:0-6452 GCA_035542955.1 Terriglobales bacterium | reverse complement strand
AAGCCCGAGCCCGCGCCGCCCGCGCCGAAGCTGAAGAGCTGCCCCTTCTGCAAGGAGATGATCCCGGCCGAGGCCACCAAGTGCCGGGCCTGCACGAGCCCGGTGTAGCGGGAGAGGCACAGGCGCGGCAGGGCTCGGACGAGACCTCGACCTGACGCTGGGCTACCCGCAAGCCGACCCTTGACAGTCCCCGGGTCGGGTGACACCGTAGTTGCGGCGCCGGAAGGATCGAACGCGATCGCGCCGGGCCGGGCGCCCCGAATCGGGCGCCCCCCGGCGCGCGGGTTATCTGGCGCCACGCCGGCACGGATGCCGGACGTCATCGCTCATCGCAGGGAGGCGCCCGCCTGAGCACGTACCTCGTCCATTCGGGCACGCTCGTGTGCATGGACGCCTCGGGCACCATCGCGCGCGGCGACCTGCTGGTGCGCGACGGCGCGATCGCCGCGCTCGGCCACGCGGTGCCCGATGCTCTGGCCGAGCTGCCCGACGGCAAGGCCGACGAGAGCTTCGACGCCGCGGGCGCCTTCGTGCTGCCGGGCTTCGTGCACGGACACCTGCATCTGTGTCAGACGCTGTTCCGCGGCCTCGCCGAGCAGAGCGATCTGCTGCGCTGGCTGCGCGAGAGCATCTGGCCGCTCGAGGCCGCGCACACCGAGTCCTCGATCGCGGCCTCGGCCCGGCTCGGCCTCGCCGAGCTGATCGCGGGCGGCGTCACCTGCGTGAACGACATGGGCACGGTGCGCCACACCGGCGCGATCGCCGAGACGCTCGAGGCGAGCGGCATGCGCGCGATCTTCGGCAAGGCGCTCATGGACGGCGGCCAGGGCGTGCCGCACGATCTCAAGGAGAGCCGGTCCGCGGCGCTCGCGTCGGCGCTCGAGCTGGCGAAGCGCTGGGACGGCGCCGCGCGGGGCCGGCTCAGGGTCTCGCTCGCGCCGCGCTACATCCTCTCGTGCAGCGACGAGCTGTGGCGCGACGTGGCCGGGGCCGCGGCCGAGCGCGGCCTGCTCGTGCACACGCACCTCGCCGAGAGCCCGACCGAGGCGCGCGAGGTGCAGACCGCGGTCGCGCGCACGGCGGCGCGCTACTTCGCCCAGCAGGGCGTGCTCTCGGGTCGCTTCGTGGGCGCGCACGGCGTGTGGGTGGACGACGAGGAGCTCGCGCTGCTGGGGAAGGCCGACGCGGCGCTGGTGCACTGTCCGGGCTCGAACCTCAAGCTCGGCTCGGGCCTCGCGAACGTGAAGCGCTGGGCGCGCGCGGGGATCCGCCGCGGCCTCGGCTCGGACGGCGCGGCCTGCGGCAACCGGCTCGACACCTTCCACGAGATGAGCCTGGCCGCGCTCGTCTCGCGCGTGCTCGAGCCGGCCGAGCACCTGACCGCGCGCGAGGTGCTGGCGCTCGCGACCTGCGAGGGCGCCCGGGCGCTCGGGCTGTCGGCCGTGATCGGCTCGCTCGAGACGGGCAAGCAGGCGGACGTGATCGTGGTCGACCACGCCGGGCTCCACCACGCGCCGCACGAGACCTGGAGCCCCTCGGTGACGCTGGTGCACGCGACCCGGGTCACGGACGTGCGGCTCACGATGGTGGCGGGGCGCGTGCTCTATCGCGACGGGGCGTGGACGACGCTGGACGCGGAGCGCGCGACGGCCGAGGCGCGGACCGAGGCGCGCGCGCTCGCGCACCGGGCGGGGCTGGCGTGATCATCGGCCCCTGCACGGTGGTGACCGGCGGCGCCACGCCGGACGTGCTCGAGGACTCCGGCGTGCGCGTGGTGGGCGCGCACATCTCCGCGCTCGGACCGCTCCACGTGCTGGCCAGCGCCTATCCGGACGAGACGCTGTGGCCCGCGCGCGGCCGCGTGCTGCTGCCGGGCTTCATCAACACGCACGTGCACCTCGCGCGCCACCTCGCGCGCGGCCTCGGCCTGCGCGGCGCGGCCGAGTGGCGCCGCTACGATCGCGCGCTCTCGCCCGAGGACGTGATGTGGTCGGCGACCGCGGCGCTGGTCGAGGGGCTGCGCCACGGCGTGACCACGGTGTGCGACTTCCACCGCTCGGGCGCGTGCCCCGACCTCTCGCTCTCGGAGATCGTGGCGGCCGCCGCGCAGGTCGGCGTGCGGGTCGCGACCTGCTACGGCGCGAGCGAGTCGGATTCGCTGGTCGAGCGCCGCTCGGCGTTCGAGGAATCGCTGGGCTTCGCGAGCGAGATCGCCCGCCGCCGCGACGGGCGGCTGCGCGGCATGGTCGGCGTGCGGGCGCGCACGCTCGCGGGCGTGGACTCGATGGTGCGCGAGGCGCTCGACGTCGCGGGCGGGTCGCTGGGCGTGCACGTGGATCTCGATCTGGACCTGACGCCCGCCGAGCGCTGGCGATCGCGCGGCGGCTGGCGCACGCAGTCGCTGCCGACGCTCTGGGCGCATGCGGAGAGCGCGCCGCGCGGGCTGCTCGGCGAGCTGCGCGAGCGTGGCGACGCGCTCACCGCGATGGGCGGCGGCGCGGTCGCCGCGCTCGTGCGCGAGGGCGAGGTGGCCTGGGGCAGCGACGCGGGCGTGAACGCGCCGCCGCTGCCCGACCCCGTGCACGGATTGGCCTGCGGAGCCCCGGCCGAGGCGCACTATCAACGGCTGTTCGCGAACGGGGCGCGCTGGGCCGGGCATCACTTCGGCGAGGGCCTGGGCGAGATCAGCCCGGGCGCGTCCGCAGACCTGATACTCGTGGACTATCAAGCGGCCACGGAACTTTCGCGATTGACCTTTCTCGACCATCTAGGGTCCGGTATGCTCCGGGCACCGGTTTCGGGCGCCATGATCGGCGGCGAGGTAGTGCTGGACAACGGCACCCTCGTGAGCGTGGACGAGAGGGAAGTGGCCGCACGCGCGCGCGAATGCGCGAGGCGCGTGTGGGACCGGCTCGGATAGACGAGGGGAAATCGCGCGGGCGCCGGCGACCGACGCACCGTCCCCCAGCGGCCCCAGCACAGCCGCCTGGGTCTCGGCGCCCCGCAGCCCCTCGTCCTTCTTTCTCCCCGACCCGGGTCGATCCTCCACGCGCCGAGGCGCTCCCTCGAGCGCCCGCAGGGTCGAGCCGGATCGCCCGTCCGGCGCGAACGCGCGCTCGTCGCGCGGATCGCGGCCCGGGCTGTGCCGGCGCGCTCCGCGCGTGAGAGTCTCGAGGCGCATGCCGGCCGTCATCGAATCCACCCCTCGCTCCGCCGCCGCGCCCGCGATCGTGCGTGCCTCGGCGCGGCGGCTGATCTTCTCCGGCGTCTTCTGGATCCTCGTCACCGAGGCGATGTTCGCGATCATGCGCGTCGCGACCCGCTGGGGCGCCGCCGACCGGCTCTCCGGCTGGGAGGTGGGCGGCGTGCGCTTCCTCGGCGGGGCGCTCGTGGCCTGGGCGCTCGGCCGCGCGCGCGGCGTGCGGCTCGTGGTCGGTGACCAGAAGAACGCCTGGCTGCGCTCGCTCTTCGGCACGGGCAACGCGTGCGCCGTGTTCTACGCGCTGGGCTCCCCGCGCATCGCGGTCGGCGACGTGGCCACCATCTCGGCGACCGCGCCGCTCTTCGTCGCCCTGCTCTCGGGTCCCATCCTCGGCGAGCGGGTGGGCGCGCGCATCTTCGTCGGCGCCCTGATCGGCTTCGTCGGCGTGGGCGTGCTCTCGCGGCCCGCGCTGCACGTCTCGGGCGACATCGCTCTCGCCCTGGTCCTCGGCGCGCTGTGCTACGGCCTCGCGATCCTGAGGCTGCGGCGGATGGGTCCGTACGAATCGAGCGAGGCGATCGCGCTCCACATGTCGCTGGTCGCCGGCGTGACCATGCTGCTCCTGTCGCTGCCGCGCTTCGTCCTGCCCGGCCCGCACGCGCTGCTGCCGCTGCTCGTGAGCGCGACCGCCGGCGGGATCGGTCAGGTGGCGATGAGCCGCGCCTACGGGCTCGGCCGCGCCGCGCCGCTGAGCGCGGTCTCGTATGCGGGCGTCGTCTTCACCTACGCGCTCGAGATCCTGCTGTTCGCGCGGATGCCGGGGCTCCACCAGTGCCTCGGCTCGCTGCTGGTGATCGCGGCGGGCGTCGTGGTCTCGACCCGGAGCCGGGCGCCCGCCGAGGCGGACGTGCCCGTGGCGGGAGCGGAGACATAGTCCGTCCGCGGGGCCTCTGCTACCCTCAGCGCATGATCCACATCGTTCACGCGAGCACGCCGGTCCAGCTCCGTGACGTCCGCGCGCTCTTCCTCGAGTACGCCGCCTCGCTCGGCTTCGACCTGTGCTTCCAGGACTTCGACCGGGAGATCGCGGCGCTGCCGGGCGCGTACGCGCCGCCCCGCGGCCTCCTGCTGCTGGCGGAGGCGGACGGGCAGGCCGCGGGCTGTGTCGCGCTCCGGCCGCTGGATCCGCTGGCTTGCGAGATGAAGCGGCTGTTCGTGCGCCCGGCGTGGCGCAGGCGCGGGCTGGGGCGCCTGCTCTGCGAGGCGCTGATCTCGGAGGCGGAGGATCTCGGCTACGCGTGCATGAGGCTGGACACCGTGCCCCAGATGGGCGAGGCCATCGCGCTCTATCGATCCCTGGGCTTCCGGCCGATCGATCCGTATCGCTTCAATCCGATCCCCGGAGCCCTGTACATGGAGCTGACGCTCGAGTCGCGCTCGAGCGAGTAGCGGAGCGGGTGCGCTCCGACGAGAGAGGACCCATGCGGATCCCGATCTATCAGGTCGACGCGTTCACCGGGGAGGTGTTCCGCGGCAACCCGGCCGCCGTCTGTCCGCTCGAGCGCTGGCTGGACGAGCCGGTGATGCAGTCGATCGGCGCGGAGAACAATCTGGCGGAGACGGCGTTCTTCGTCGCCCGCGGCCGCGACTACGACATCCGCTGGTTCACCCCGCTCGCCGAGATCGACCTGTGTGGCCACGCGACCCTGGCCTCGGCCTGGGTCGTCTTCCACTGTCTCGACGCGGCGCGGACCAGCGTCACCTTCCATTCGAAGAGCGGCCCGCTCGTGGTGGAGCGCGCCGGCGATCTCGTGGCGATGGAGTTCCCCTCGCGGCCGCCGGGCGCCTGCGAGCCGCCGGCCGGCCTCTCGGAGGCGCTCGGGATCGCGCCGCGCGAGACGCTGCTCTCGCGCGACCTGCTCGCGGTGCTCGAGGACGAGTCGCAGGTGCACACGCTGAAGCCCGACTTCGACCGGATCAAGGCGCTCGGCGTGTTCGGGGTCTGCGTGACCGCGCCGGGGAAGGACTGCGATTTCGTCTCGCGCTTCTTCGCCCCGCTGGTGGGCGTTCCCGAGGACCCGGTCACGGGCTCGGTCCACTGCACGCTCATTCCGTACTGGTCGCGCCGGCTGGGCAAGAAGACGCTGCACGCGCGGCAGGTGTCCGCGCGCGGCGGCGAGATCTTCTGCGAGGACCTCGGCGAGCGGGTGATCATCGCGGGGCGGGCGGCGCCCTACCTCGAGGGCTCGATCGAGGTGCCGGCCTAGGCTCCGGTCGAGAACCTCGCCTGAGCCGCGCCGCTTACAACTCGCTGACAGTCCGCGGCGCGCCCCGTACCGATCCGGCCAGCGCGCGCCGGCTCCTATGCACCGCCCCGTGCACGGAACGAAGCGCTTCCGCCGAGCCGCTCGTCTCGATCACGCGCTAAGGCGCTGACGATCCGTGGCTTGATCGCGATCGCCTTGCCGGCACGTCCCCTGCTTCAGGTCCGCGGCGAAGCGCTCCATCCGAGCCGGAGGGAGCGCGCCAGACGAGCCGGGCTCACCCGGCCAGGGCCGACCTGAAAAGGAGCGAACCCATGAAGCGTCCGATGATGTTGCTGCTGGCGGCCACCCTCGCCCTGCCGCTCGCGGGAACGGCGATGGCGGCCACGCCCACGCCCACCACGAGGGCGCGGCAGGAGGTCACGACGAACGCGCGGAGCTGGCGCGGCCATCGCGCCGAGCTGCGCGCGCGCCGCCATCGGCGTCTGCGTCGCGCGCGCATGGCGATGCACCGCCGCCTGCATCGCGCGCACATGGCGTTGCATCGCCGCCTGCACCGGCGCCATCTCCGCCATCTGAGGAACACCGGCCGGGCGTGATCCGACCGTCCCGATTCCACCGCGCCGATTCGACGATGTGGGGCGACGGAACGGATCCGGCGCGGCGCCGCTCCCCGGCGGAGAGATCCGCCGGGGGCGGTTTTTGTTGGCCGCCACCGCGCTCCCGGATTACGCTGGGCCTCGATGAGTCCTCCGCCGAATCGTCTGGTCGCTCCGCACGACGCCATCGTGGCCGCGCTCGTCGCCCCCCCGCGGTTCGGCGGGCCGCCGTCTTCCGGGATCGGTGTCCACTCCTGAGGTGACGAGTCCGGGGCCGAAGGCCCACGTCCGCGCGCCCGTCTTCGTCGATCCCACCGGCCGGCGGAGCCGCTGGGTGCTGCGCGTCTCGATCGCGCTGGGCGCGATCCTGTTCGCGGTCGCGCTGCT
>DATKKO010000170.1:0-10984 GCA_035542955.1 Terriglobales bacterium | reverse complement strand
GCTCATGCAGGGCGGCGTCCCGGTGGAGAGCCTGCCCGCGGCGGACCTGGTGCGCTTCTCGGTGCCCGACGCCTCGTACGGCGCCTACATGTGGAGCGCCTGAGGCGCCGCCGCACGCGCGCCCGGGCCGCTCCTCACGCCACCCAGACGGTCTTCACGTTGACGAACTCGCGCAGGCCGAAGGCCGCGAGCTCGCGGCCGTAGCCCGAGCACTTCACGCCCCCGAAGGGGACGCGCGGGTCCGACTTCACCGCCGCGTTCACGAACACGGCGCCGGCCTCGCAGCGGGCGGCCAGCTCGCGGGCCCGGGTGGCGTTGCCGGTCCAGAGGCTCACGCCCAGCCCGTAGCGCGAGCGGTTCGCCAGCTCGAGCGCGTGCGCCGCGTCGCGCGCGCGGGTCACCGGGGCCACCGGGCCGAAGGTCTCCTCGTCGAACGCCGCCATCCCCGGCTCGACGCCGGTCAGCACGGTGGGCGGGAAGTAGCACCCCGGGCCCGCGAGCCGGCTGCCGCCCAGGCGCAGCGTCGCCCCCGCCTCCACCGTGCGACGCACCTGGTCCTCGAGCTCGTCCACCAGGTCCGGGCGGGCGAGCGGCCCGACCTGGACCGAGCGGTCGAGCGGATCGCCCACCCGCAGCGCCCGCATGCGCTCGACGAAGGCCGATTCGAAGCGGTCGGCAACCGGCTCCACCACGATGAAGCGCTTCGCGGCGATGCAGCTCTGGCCGTTGTTGATGACGCGCGCGGCCGCGGCCTGGCCGGCCACCTCGTCGATGTCCGCGTCCGCGAGCACGAGGAACGCGTCCGAGCCGCCCAGCTCGAGCACGGTCTTCTTGAGCGCGGCGCCCGCGCGCCGCGCCAGGTCCCGGCCGGCAGGCTCGCTGCCGGTGAGCGAGACTCCGCGCACCGCGGGATGATCCACGATCGGGCCGAGCGCGGCACTCGGCACGAGCAGGGTGGAGAACGCGCCCTCGGGCAGGCCCGCGTCGCGGAACACCTGCTCGATCGCGAGCGCGCAGCCCGGCACGTTCGAGGCGTGCTTGAGCACGACCGTGTTCCCCGCGGCCAGCGCGGGCAGTGCGCAGCGGAACACCTGCCAGAAGGGGAAGTTCCAGGGCATCACGGCGAGCACCACGCCGAGCGGGTCGAAGCGGACATAGCTCGCGCGGGCCTCGGTCGGCGCGGGCTCGGGCGCGAGCAGGACCGGCGCGTGATCGGCGACCCAGTCCGCCGTGAGCGCGCACTTCTCCACCTCCGCCTCGGCCGAGGCGATCGTCTTGCCCATCTCGGTGGTCATGAGCCGCGCGTGATCCGCGAGCCCCGCGCGCAGCACGCGCGCGACCCCGCGCAGCGCCGCCGCGCGCTCGGAGACGGGCCGCGCGCTCCAGCGCGGGAACGCCAGGCCGGCGCGCTCGAGGATCTGCGCGATCCGTGCCTCGTCGTCATCGGGAAACTCCCGGATCACCTGGCCGGTGGCGGGATTGATCGATCGCATGGGATTCGTCTCCTCGGGCGGTCCGGAACCCGGACCGGGGGGCTTTCGGCGCCTCCGCATCGAGCATTATCATGCCCCGGCGCCGGCCGCACGCGGATGGTCCGCATCCACGCGCGGCGCGATCGAGGAGGAGGACGCATGCGGGAACGGGAGCGGATTCGGGAGCAGCTCGAGCTGGCCTGGGCGGGGCCGGCCTGGCACGGTCCGTCCGTGAGCGAGGTCCTGGCCGGGGTCGACGCGGCGAGCGCGGCGGCGCGGCCGCTCGGGGGGCGGCACAGCATCTGGGAGATCGTGCTCCACCTGACGACCTGGATGGAGACCGCGCGCCAGCTCGCCGCGGGCGGACGCCGCGAGCCCGGCCCCGAGGAGGACTGGCCGCCGGTGGGCGCGATGGACGCCGCCGCGTGGCGGAAGGCGCTCGACCGGCTCGAGACCGCGCATCGCGCGCTGCTCGATCTTCTCGCCACGCTCGACGAGCAGCAGCTCGACGCTCCCGCGGGCGGAAAGGGCTACAGCGTCGGATTCCTGCTCCACGGCGTGGTCCAGCACGACGCCTATCACGCCGGCCAGATCGCTCTGCTCAGGCCACGATCGTAGGACGCTCTCTCCCGCGCCGCGGGCGGACGCCGCGAGCCGGATCTAGACGCGCAGGGCGAGTTGCTCGGCCTCGCGGGGCGGCTCGATGCGCGTTTCCTCGCGCAGCGGATAGCGCCGCCGCACCCGCGCGAGCTGATCCCCGAGCGCGCGTGCCGCGCTCGCCGGCAGGAACGAGCGCCCCGCGAAGAGCCGCTCGTAGCGGGGGAGCTGCTCGGGCCAGTCCCGCGCGAGGCAGGCGAGGAAGTGCTCGCGCGTGCCGGGGCGGAGATTGAGCAGCGAGCCCCAGAGGTGCGTCGCGCCCGCGTGGCGCGCGGCCCGGACCACCGCGGCGATCTGCTCGGGACGATCCGAGAGGCCGGGCAGCAGGGGAGCGAGGCCCACGCCCGCGTTCACGCCGGCCGCCACCAGGCGCGAGAGAGCGCGCAGTCGCTGCCGGGGGGGAGGCGTTCCGGGCTCGGTGCGGCGCCAGATCTCGGGGTCGAGCGTGGGGAGCGAGAACGTCACGTCGACCTCGGCGCGGCCGGCCGCCTCCACGAGCACGTCGAGGTCGCGCACGATCATCGTGCCCCGCGTGAGGACCGAGAACGGATTCCGCCGAGCGGCGAGCGCCTCGAGGCAGGCGCGGGTCAGACGATAGCGGCCCTCGGCCGGCTGATAGGGGTCGGTGGCGGGGCCGACGACCACCGCGTCGCGTTTCCACGACGGACGCGACAGCTCCGCGCGCAGGGCCTCGGCGATGTTCGTCTTCGCCCGCACGACCTGACCGTAGCGGTGGTCGGAGGGACGATCCGCCCGGCGCTCGAAGCCGCGCACGTAGCAGAACGTGCAGCGATGGGCGCAGCCCGTGTAGGGGTTCAGGGACCACTCGAAGTGCATCCCGTGAACCCGGTTCAGGGCGGCCTTGCAGCGGATCTCAAGAACCTCGCTGAGCACGCGCGCAGGCTACTCCCATGATGCCAACTGCACAAGTGTGCAATCGCACAGGGCAACCCGCTTCGGACGAGAGGCGTAGTCGGGCGGGAATCGCTAGGATCTCCGGGCTTCGTCCAACACCTCGGGGGAGAGCCGCACATGCGCAGCGCCGCGACCGCCGCCCATTGCACGATTCGATTTGCGCCTCCGGCCCGCGGGCGGGAGGGCTAGGCCATGCCGAAAGCCAACCGCCAGCGCCGGCCCGCGCGCGCCGCGGCCGCGCGCCGGAAGCCCTCGCTGCTGCGCGAGAACGTCGAATCGGTCCTCTGGGCCGTGGTCCTCGTCACGATCCTGCGCGCGTTCGTGATCCAGTCCTTCCGCATCCCGTCGGAATCCATGGTGCCGACGCTGCTCATCGGCGACTTCCTGTTCGTGAACCGGTTCGAGTACGGGCCCAAGATCCCGTTCACGCACGTGCGCCTGCCGGGCATTCGGGGGCCGCGCACCGGGGACGTGATCGTGTTCCAGTACCCGTGGGATCCGAAGCAGGACTGGATCAAGCGCTGCATCGCCACGGGCGGCCAGACCGTCGAGGTCCGCGACAAGGTCGTCTACGTGGACGGACGTCCGGCGCCGGCCGCCGACGCGCACGCGTATCACCTCGACCCGACGATCTCCTGCGGGCCGGAGGTGCACCCGTATCCGGAGAACGCGCGGCTCACGACCTGCCGGGACAACTTCGGGCCGTACCGGGTCCCGCCCGGGAAGCTGTTCATGATGGGTGACAATCGGGAGAACTCGGTCGACAGCCGCTACTGGGGAACGGTGCCCATGGACTACGTGAAGGGCCGGGCGATGATCCTCTACTGGTCCTGGGACGGGCCGTGGCTCGGCGGGCATCTGCGCTGGAGGCGGCTCTTCCACGTGATCCACTGAGGGACGTCGTCCCGCGCGCAACAGGGGGGCCGCCGGGACCAGGTCCCCGCCGGGCCATGGTTTCTTCCCGCTTCACCACCACTGCTTCGCGGAGGCCGAGCATGCGCACGCTGATTCCGGTTCTCGCCATGGTGCTTTCGCTGTGCCTCGTCCAGCCGGCGGGCGCCGCGGCGGTCCGCCCGGAGGGGCGGCTCGCGGGATTCGACCCGTACATGGAGAAGCTGCTGGCCGATTGGAACGTGCCCGGCGTCGCGGTCGGCGTGGTCGTCAAGGACCGGCTGGTGCTGGCCCGGGGCTACGGCTACCGGGACTACGAGAAGAAGCTCCCGGTCACGCCGAACACGCTGTTCCAGATCGCCTCGAACACCAAGCTCTTCACGGCGACCGCCATCGGCCTCCTGGTCCAGGAGAGGAAGCTCGAGTGGGACGCGCCTATCCGCCGCTTCGTGCCCGGGATCCGCTTCTATGACGATCAGCTGAACAACACGGTCACCATCCGCGACATGCTCTCGCACCGCACCGGGATCTCGCGTCACGACCTCATCTGGTACAAGTCGGACTTCACGCGGCAGGAGCTGTTCGACCGCGTCCAGTACCTCGAGCCCAGCCAGCCGCTGCGCCAGGGTTTCCTCTACAACAACATGATGTACGCGGCGGCCGGTCAGATCGTGGAGAAGCTGAGCGGCCGGACCTGGGAGGACTTCGTGCGGGAGCGGATCTTCGCCCCGCTGGGCATGGCGAGCTCGATGTTCTCCGTCGCCGACATGCAGGCGCAGCCCGACCACGCCGTGCCCTACAACGAGCGGCGCGACAGCACGACGATCTACCGCATCCCGTTCTACGAGGAGGCGCAGGGCGTCGGGCCGGCGGGGTCGATCATCTCGAACGTGCACGACATGTCGCGCTGGCTCATGGCCCTGATGAACGGCGGCCGGGTGGAGGGGAAGCAGGTGATCCCCGCCGAGGTCCTGCGGGCGACGCTGGAGCCCTCGATCGCGCTCCCCAACGTGAACCTCGAAAACCGCGGCTGGGGGGAGCTGCTGAATCCCGCCTACGGCATGGGCCGCTGGACCGCGTCGTACCGCGGGCACCTCCTGGCCTATCACGGCGGCGACCTGCCCGGCTTCCACTCGCAGGTCTCCTGCATGCCCTACGACAGCATCGGCGTCGTCGTTTTCGTGATCGGCGACCATGCCGCGCCGCTCTACAACGTGATCATGTACAACGTGTACGAGCGCCTGCTCGGCCTGGATCAGACGCCCTGGGCATCCCGCCGCCTCAAGGATCGGCTGGAGGCCAAGGCAGCGGGGAAGGAGGCGCGCAAGAAGTCGGCCGCGGCGCGCGTCCCCGGCACCCACCCCTCGCATCCGCTGGCCGACTACGCTGGCGAGTACGAGCATCCGGCCTACGGCGTGGTCACGGTGACGGCGACGGACTCGGCCCTGGCCTTCCGTTTCCATCACATCGCGCTGCCGCTCTCGCACTACCACTACGACCGCTTCGACAGTCCCGACGACGAGGAAGACGGTCTCTGGTCCTTCCGCTTCACGACGAGTCCGCAGGGGGAGATCGACGGCTTCGCCTCGTCGCTCGACGAGAACGAGGTCCGCTTCGTGCGGAAGCCGGACACCACGCTGGGCACGCCCCAGGTGCTCGCGCGGTACGTGGGCACCTATCGGCTGGCCGGCACCTTCGTCAAGGTGCAGCTCGTCGAGAGGTCTCTCTTCCTCATCGTGCCGGGCACGCCCCAGGTGGAGCTGGTCCCGCTCCGCTCGCGCGTCTTCACGACCCGGCAGTTCGGCGATCTCAGCTTCGAGTTCGTGCTCGAGAACGACCGGGTCACGGCGCTGAAGCAGGTGGATCCTTCCGGGGAGTACCGGCTGGAGAAGGTGGACTGAAGCGGCCGCGGCCGGAGGCGCCCGGGCACCGTGACCCGGACCACGATCGGTCGCCCCGGGGCCCGCGAGCCGAGTGTCGCATAAGAGCTATTATGTAAACCTGAGGCACTGGACCTCACTACCGCGGGTCCCCGAATTCCCCGTGGATCCGACGAGAACGGGCCCGCAGGGTCTCCCCCGCGGGCCCGATGTGTGGAGGGCGTCCGACTACCTGGGCGCCACCACCAGGTTCAGGAGCTTGTTCGGAACGTAGACCACCTTCTTGAGCGTGGCGCCGTCCAGGTACTTGCGCAGCCGCTCGTCGGTGAGGGCCGCCTCGCGCGCCGCCTCCTGCCCGGTGTCCCGCGGCAGCTCGAGCGTCGCCCGCAACTTCCCGTTCACCTGCACGGCCACGGTGACCGTGTCCTCGACCACCAGCGCCGGGTCCCAGGTCGGCCACGGCTCGCGCGCCAGGCTCTCGGCGTGCCCGAGCCGCCGCCACAGCTCCTCGCCCAGATGGGGCGCGAACGGCGACAGCACGAGCACCAGGCGCTCGAGCACGGCGCGCGGCCGCCGCTCGAGCTTGGTCAGCTCGTTCACGCACACCATCATCTGCGCGATCGCGGTGTTGAACTTCAGGGCCTCGATGTCCTCGGTCACCTTCTTCACCGTGCGCTGCATGAGCCGCTCGGTCGCCGGGTCGGCCGTCTCGTCCGTGAGCGCGCGGCTCGCCGCCCCGTCCTCGTCCACGAGGAGCCGCCAGACGCGGTCGAGGAAGCGCGTGATCCCCTCGACGCTCCGCGTGCTCCAGGGCTTCATCGCCTCGAGCGGCCCCATGAACATCTCGTAGACGCGCAGCGCGTCGGCGCCGTAGCGGTCGATCACCTCGTCCGGGTTCACCACGTTGTCCCAGCGCTTCGACATCTTGCGGCCGTCCTCGGCGAGGATGATCCCCTGGTGGACGAGCTTCATGAACGGCTCGGGCGTGCTCGCCACGCCGATGTCGTAGAGCACCTTGTGCCAGAAGCGCGCGTAGAGCAGATGGAGCACGGCGTGCTCGGCGCCGCCGATGTAGAGGTCGACCGGCATCCAGTAGCGCTCGCGCTGCGGGTCCACCAGCCGGCGAGGGTTCTTCGGATCGAGGAAGCGCAGGTAGTACCAGCAGGAGCCGGCCCACTGCGGCATGGTGTTGGTCTCGCGCCGCGCCGGCCGGCCGGACACCGGGTCCGTGGTGTTCACCCAGTCGGTGAGCGCCGCGAGCGGGCTCACCGGCTCCTCCCCCGTCGAGCGCGGCCGGAACTCCGTGGTCTCGGGCAGGCGCACCGGCAGGTACTGCTCGGGCAGCGCCACCGGCGCGCCGTCCTCCCACAGAATCGGGAACGGCTCGCCCCAGTAGCGCTGGCGCGAGAACAGCCAGTCGCGCAGCTTGTAGTTCACCGCGCGCCGGCCGCGTCCCAGGCGCTCGAGCCAGGCGGTGATCGTCTCGATGGCCTCGGCGGCCCGGAGTCCGTCGATCGAGAACGAGCCGTCCGGCGTGCGCGAGTTCACCGCCACGCCGCGCTCGAGATCCACGTAGGCCTCCTGCGTGATGTCGCCGCCTGAGACCACCTCGCGGATCGGCAGGTCGAAGGCCCGGGCAAACTCCCAGTCGCGCTGGTCGTGGCCCGGCACGGCCATGATCGCGCCCGTGCCGTAGCCCATCATCACGTAGTCGGCGATCCAGATCGGCAGACGCTCGTCGTTCACGGGGTTGATCGCGTGGGACCCGGTGAAGACGCCGGTCTTCTCCTTCGTCTGCTCGGCGCGCTGCAGATCGCTCTTGCGCGCGGTGGCCTCGCGATAGGCCTCGACCTCGGCGCGGTGCTCGGGCCTGGTGAGCGCCGGCACCAGCGGGTGCTCGGGCGCGAGCACCATGTAGGTGGCGCCGAACAGGGTGTCGGGCCGGGTCGTGAAGATGCGCAGGTTCCCGTGGATCCCCTCGAGCGCGAAGTCGACGTCGGCCCCGATCGAGCGGCCGATCCACTCCTGCTGCATCAGGAGCGTGCTATGCGGCCAGTCGACGAGCGCCAGGTCCTCGAGCAGGCGGTCGGCGTAGGCGGTGATCTTGAGCACCCACTGGCGCATCGGCCGGCGCACGACGTCGTAGCCGCCGACCTCGCTCTTGCCGTCCTTGACCTCCTCGTTCGCGAGCACGGTGCCCAGCTCGGGACACCAGTTGACCGGGGCCTCGGCGACCTCGGCCAGGCCGCGCTCGAAGAGCTTGAGGAAGATCCACTGGGTCCAGCGGTAGTAGTCGGGATCGGTCGTGTCGATCTCGCGCTCCCAGTCGTACGAGAGCCCGACCCGCTTCATCTGCCGGCGGAAGTTGGTGATGGCCTTGGCGGTCGTGATCGCCGGATGCACGCCGGTGCGGATCGCGTGCTGCTCGGCGGGCAGGCCGAAGGCGTCCCAGCCCGTCGGGTGCATGACGTTGAACCCGCGCATGCGCTGGTAGCGGGAGACGATGTCCGAGGCGGCGTAGCCCTCGACGTGGCCGACGTGCAGGCCGTCGCCGGAGGGGTACGGGTACATGTCGAGGCAGTAGAACTTGGGGCGGTCGGTGGGCGGATCCTCGGCGCGGAAGGTGGCGTGCGCCTCCCAGTACTGCTGCCAGCGGGGCTCGATCTCGGCGAACGGATAGTGGGTGCTCATGGTCTCCCGGTGAATCGGTGGCGCATGAGGTCGGAAGCCCGCCAGACTACGGCATCCGGCCGACCCGAGTCACGCGAGGCTGGTGCGCCCCGACGGGGTCACTCGGGCACGCTGTCCCGGCCGTTCCGCTTCTCCCATCGGGCGCGTGCTTCCGGTGACCACCAGTCGAACGTGATCGTCGCCGGCGAGCCGTCCGCCGATCCGGGCTCGAAATCGCGGAAGGACCAGTGCAGCCGCTTCCCCGTGATCCGCGGCGGCGGATCCGCGATCTGGATCCAGGCGGGCGAGATGCCTTCCAGCGTGATCGTGATGTCGGCCTTCCCGATCGTGCCCGACCAGCTCGCGCCGGTCTCAAGGATGGAGTCGAACTCCTCGCTGCCGCCGACGTAGGTTCCCGGTGCGGCGACGTAGTGATCGCGGATCGTTCGCGTCGCACCCGCGGCGAACCGCACGCGCTTGGTCCACCAGTACAAGGACTCCTCGAGATCATGGCCGTAGTCGGCGTCCGGGATCCGGTCGCAATTCACCTCGACCCCGTCCACCCAGCTGCGGAAGCAGTACAGGGGATCACCCCCCAGGCCGGAGGAGCGGTCGGGGAAACCGACGAGCACCGTGTCCGCCGGGCCGCGATTCTCGAGCACGAAGACGCAGTCCATCTCGATCGTATCGGGGGTGACGCGCCCCCGCACGGTCTCGCTCGCCATGCGGATGTGTCCCTGGTCCTGCATCAGCCGCGCCGCGCCTCCGACGTCCTCGATGACTCCGTCGTCCGCGCGCGCCGAACGTGCACCGAGGAGCGCGGAGAGCATGACGAAGGGAAGGAGGAGGAACGGACCCAGAACGAACCGGGGAGTCATCGGAGCCTACCTCCAGGAGGGGGTGGCGGCAGCACGAGAATGCCCTGAGCTTATCTCAGGTCAGCGGAGGCCGGAACCCTGTCAGCTCCCACACGCCTCGCGCGTGGCCTGCTCGAGCACGGCGATCGCGTCGGCGCGGCCGCTCTTCCAGGCCGCCTCGGCGCGATAGAGCGCGTCGAGCGCGCGCGCCAGCTCGCGCGGCGCCCGCCGCCGGCTCAGCAAGACGCTCTGCGGCCTGTACTCGCGTTTCACCCAGCCACCCATCGCGCCGCTCACCAGGTTGGTGAGCGTGAAGAGCACCTCCCCCTCCTCCGCGCCGGCCTCGAGCACACGTGAGAGAGCGCGCGCAGCCCGGCGCGCGCGGCCTGCCGCGACCGCGGCGACGTAGTCCCTCAGGCTCGCCTCGACCACGGGCTTGAGCATGGCCGCCGCCGCGGCGCGCGTCACCCGCCACCGGCCGCTCGCTTCGGTCGCGGTCACCTCGAGCTTCTCGAGCTCGTTGAAGAACGTGAGCGGATCGCCCTCGCAGGCCTCGGCCACGGCCTCGACCACACCGGGCTCGACCTCCAGCCCGGCGTGCGCGAGCCGCCGCTCGCCCCAGCGCACGAGCTGCTCGGGCGCCGGGGGCTCGGCCGACCAGCGCGCGGAGACGGCCGCGCGCAGCGGGTCGAGCGACTTGCGCGGCGACTCGGACTCGGATTCGTGGAGCACCAGGCACGAGGCCCCCGCGGGGCGCGCGATCCCGTCGGCGAGCGCGGCGACGCGCTTCTCGCTGCGCCCGAGCTTTTCGACCTCGAGCACGAGCACCAGATCGCGCGGGCTGAAGAGCGAGGCGCCCTGGAAGGCGGCGAGGATCTCCTCGATCGTGGCCTCGCCGGCGTAGAAGACGCGGGCGAGCGGGGACTCGGGGCAGGCCCGCGCCCAGGCGCGGCGCAGCTCGGCGAGGAACGCGGCCTTCAACGCCTCGCTCGACCCCTCGAGGTAGAGCGTCGAGGGGAACTCGCCGCGGCGGCAGCGCTCGAGCAGCTCGAGCCCGCCGAGCACGAGCGGCGGCCGGAGCGGAACGCGCGGCGTGGCCGGCCGGGCGGGCGCGGCGGCGCCGCTACCAGCCTTCGACCGAACGGGCGAGGATCTCGTCGGCGATCTTGGTGATGGCTTCCTTGCGTCCATCGAGCTCGGTCGTGGCGGTGTTGCCGGGGACGGGGACCACGTAGTAGTTCGCGGTCTTCACCAGGTTCGGCTCGCTCCAGATCTCGCGGTTCTTCACTAGGTCCTTGAAGGTCACGGAGCAGGTGATGGTGACCCGGTACTCCTGCGCCTTGTTCGCCGTGGAGAAGCCGAATACCGCGTTCTTGTAGCCGGTGAGCTTGCCCTCGATCACCGAATTCGCCGACTTGAGGTCGACCACGCGCAGGTGGTTGTCCTTCACGAAGCGGTCGATGACGGCGTTCGTGAGGTCCTGCTCGAGCGTGTACTCGGTGGTCGCGTTTCCGAAGACCGGGATGGCCACGGTCTTCAGGTGTGACGGCAGCAGGCCCGGACTCGTGGTGTACGCGCACGAGCCCGCCCCGAGCAGCGAGGCCGCCAGCACGAGCCACCCGATCCGGGACCGTGGGAACTG
>DATKKO010000169.1:0-3710 GCA_035542955.1 Terriglobales bacterium | reverse complement strand
GGGCCTACGAGGCGCTCGAGCGGCTGGAGAGCGCGGCGGCGATCTACCGCAGCCTCGGGCGCAGCGCCCAGGCGTGCCCCGAGATCATGGGACTCTGGCTGCGCAACTGCGAGCTGCGCGGCGACTCGGTCGAAGCGGCGGAGGTCGCGTGCGCGCTCGGCGACCGCTCGCTCAACGAGAACGATACGGACAGCGCGCGCGAGTGGTTCGCGCGCGCGTTGCGCCACGTCCCGGATCACGAGACCGCGAAGCGCCGGTTGCAGCGCCTGGGGCCGCGCGCGGCGCAGCCTTCGCCGGATGCGAACGGCGCGAAGGCCACGGGCGGGACGGAGGGCCGGGTCGAGGTCGCGGTCGGCCGCGCGCAGGCGGTCACGCTCGATCTGGGCTCGCTCATCGCGGAGTTCCAGCACGGCATCGAGGCCCAGCTTTCGGACGACGCCCAGAGCCACTACGATCTGGGCATGACCTACCGGGAGATGGGCCTCTTCGACCAGGCCGTGGAGTGCTTCCGCGCGGCGTCGCGATCTCCGGACTTCGCCGAGCGCACGGCCGAGATGATCGGCCGCTGCCTGCTCGACCAGGGCCGCTTCGAAGAGGCGGTCGAGGAGTTCCAGCGCGCGCTCGAGCGCCTCGGCGACCGGCCGATGGTCGGGACCGGCCTCCGCTTCCAGCTCGGCCTCGCGCACGAGGTCGCGGGCCACGTGTCCGAGGCGCTCGCCCAGTTCGAGCGCGTGTACGCGGAGCAGCCCAACTACCCGGACGTGGCGCAGAAGATCCGCGTCCTGCGCAGGACGCAGGAGCACGTCTGATGCATCGGCCGCCCCTCGACAAGGGCGGTCGCCGGGTCGATCTGCACGCGCACACCCTGTACAGCGACGGCGTGCTCACGCCCGAGGCCGTTGTGGCCCGCGCGCTCGAGCGCTCGCTGGCCGCGCTCGCGATCACCGATCACGACTCGGTCGAGGCGGTGGAGCCCGCGCGAATCGCGGCAGGGAGCAATCTCGAGCTGGTCCCGGGCATCGAGGTCTCGTCGTCCCTGAACGGCATGGACCTGCACATCCTCGGCTACTACATCGATCCCGAGGACGAGGAGCTGGTGCGCGCGCTCGCGCGCTTCCGTGACGAGCGCCTGCGCCGCGCGATGACGATGGCGCGCAAGCTGGGCGAGCTGGGGGCGCCGGTCGACTTCGAGGTCGTGCTCGAGCTGGCAGGTCCGGGCGTCGTGGGCCGGCCGCACGTTGCCGAGGCGCTGGTGCGCGCGGGCCACGTCGAGACCGTCGACGAGGCGTTCCGCCGCTTCATCGGCGCGCAGGGCGAGGCCTTCGTGCCGCGGCCCTCCTTCCGCCCCGAGGACGCGATCTCGCTCGTCCACGCCGCGCGCGGGGTCAGCGTGCTCGCGCACCCGGGGATGTCGCTGCCCGACTCCGTGATCGAGGAGCTGGCCGGAGCCGGCCTGCGCGGCCTCGAGGTCTGGCATCCGCAGCACGGCGCGCTCGCGGTGCGCCGATTCCGCGCGCTGGCGCGCCGCCTCGACCTGCTCGAGACGGGCGGCTCCGACTTCCACGGGTGGCCGCGGGGCACGGAGCTCGGCGAGCTTCCCGTGCCCGCGAGCGTGCTGGGGCCGCTCAAGCAGGCGGCGGGCGTCCCGGGCTGACGCGGGCGACTCGCTCCCGCCTCGCGTGAGGACGCCCTCTCCCCGCGACCGTTGACTTGCGCGGCGCGCGCACCGTACTCTGCGCGCGCCCCTTGTGCCCGACGTCAAGCCCCCCGGAGATCCTGCGATCGCGCGACCGCCGCTCACGTCCCGCCGCCTCGCGTACATGGCGCTGCTCGTGGCCGCGTGCCTGGCCGGCGCCTATGCGCCCCGCCCGCCCGACGTCGAGGTGCAGACCCTGGGGATCTTCTGCGCGGGCGTGCTGCTGGGCGCGCGGGACGGCGCCTGGGTGGGCGGGCTCACGATGCTGGTCTACTCGCTCATGAACCCGTATGGTCCCGCCCACCCGCTCGTGACCGGGGCCCAGGTGCTGGGCCAGGTCCCCGCCGGCCTGGCCGGCGGCGCCTTCGGCGCTCTCGGCCTGCATGCGCGCTCCGTGGCCGCGCGGGGAGTGGCGCTCGGAGTGCTGGCGTTCGTGCTCACGCTGTGGTTCGACCTCGTGACGAATCTCGCGACCGGCCTGCTGATGGGACAGTGGCGGGTCGTGCTCGTCGGAGGAGCCTGGTTCGCCCTATGGCACAACGGATCCAACGTGCTGCTGTTCGTGCTGCTCGGCACTCCGCTGGTCGGCGTGTTCGGGCGCTATCGGGCGCGGCTCTCCTCCTGATCCTGCTCGGGGGCGTCGCGCGCGCGCAGGCGCCGGACGCGGGCGCCGGCGCGCTCGGGAGCTCCGGCCTGCCGGATGCCTTCTCGTGGTGGGGCGAGCTCGGACGGCCGGGCTGGATGCCGGAGGCTTGGATGGGCACGGCGTATCCGCCCGCGCTCGCGGGCCTCGTCGTGGGTGGCTGGCGTCTCGACGAGCCGGGCCGGGCTCCCGCGGCGCTGCCGGCGCCGGGCGTGGAGATCGCGCGCTCGTCGTCGAGTTGGTACGACTCTCTCGAGGTGCGCCCCGGGGGCGGCGCCTGGGCGGGGTTCGACGGCGCGCTGGCGAGCCTCACGGGAACGGCGCCCGCCGGCGTGCGCCGCGGGCGCTCCACCTTCATGCTCCAGAACGGCTCGCACGCGCTGGAGGACTACGCGCTCACGCTGGCGCGCGGGGATTCGATCAAGGACGCGGGCGTGGACGTGTCGAGCGGGACGCTGGGAGCCGAGTCGGGCTTCGAATCGCTCGGTCGCCATCTGTGGGCGGCGCGCGCGCGTGTGACCCGCGGCCGCCAGTCGCTGGCGGGCAGCTTCAGCCAGCGCGGCGAGGCCGCGCGGCTGGAGGACGACGAGGAGGAGGCGGCTTCGGGCCAGAGCGGCACCCTCGCCTGGAGCTATCGAGGGCGCGACCTGCTCTGGCGTCTGGGATACGAGCGGGGGTGGGACCGCCATGAGAGCTTCGGCGGTCCGCTCCTCGCATCGACCCGCGAGGCGCAGGAGACGCGGGTCGCCGGCGAGGCGATTTGTTCCCAGGGCGGGCGGGAACTGGCCGCGCGCGTGGAGTGGACGGACGCGAAGGTCGAGCGCACCGGGGACGACGCGTTCGATCGCCGGGCCGGATCGGTCTGGGCGGCGGTGCGCGGCACCGCGCCGCTGGCCGGCGGGCGGCTCGAGCTCGCGGTGGGTCTGGGCCGGCACGACGCGGCCAAGCGGGTCGAGGCCGTCCCGAGCGCGACGTTCCGGCTGCGCTCGTCCGGCACGAATCTCACGGCGTCGGTGGAGCGCATGGTGACGCCCGTCTGGTCGGACGTTCCCGCGGGCGCCGATCCCTTCCTGCAGCGCGCGTGGGTGGCTTCGATCCGGGCCGCGGCGGCGGACACGCAGGGCTGGCGCGCGCGCGGCTCGGTGCGCGCGGGGCGCGTCTACGCGCGCGCGCTCGCCGAGCCGCTGCCGCTCGAGGATCTCTGGCTGCGCGCGGGACTGCGGCCGGACCTCGGTCCCTACGACTTCGCGCTGGCCGAGGGCGGTCTCGTCCGGGACGCGCGCTTCGCGGAGGCGGGCGTGGAAGGCTTCGGGCTCGCGCGCCGCGGGATCGCGCTGCCGGTCGGCGCGGTCCGCGCCGCGCGCACGGATC
>DATKKO010000168.1:0-2949 GCA_035542955.1 Terriglobales bacterium | reverse complement strand
ACCGATCCGCGCGCGCGCACGAAGCACTCGGCCCCGGCGCGGACCGAGGTCCACGAGGAGCTGCGCAACGACGAGGTCTCGCCGCTCTTTCTGGCGACGATCGAGGCCACGGAGGAGGCGATCCTCAACTCGCTCTTCATGGCGAAGACCACCACCGGGGCGCACGGGCTCGTCGTGCCCGCGCTGCCGCTCGACGTGGTGGTGCCGCTGGTGAAGCGCGCGCAGCGGTAGACGGTCGGCTCCGCGCCCCCGACAGTCAGCTCCGCGACCGCTATCGCCCGCCGCCCACCACCCGCCCGCGGTTGGTGAGGAGCCTCCCGGCGTCCGCCGCCACGACCTCGCCGTCGTGCGCCGCGATCCTGCCGTTCACGATCACCCAGCGGATCCCGCGCGGGTACTGGTGCGGATGGTCGTACGTGGCCATGTCCCGCACGCTGTCCGCGTCGAACACGCAGAGATCCGCTGCCATGCCCGGCCGCAGCAGGCCGCGATCCGTGAGCCGCATCGCCTGCGCCGGCAACGAGGTCATGCGGCGCACGGCTTCCGGCAGCGTGAGCACGTGCCGCTCGCGGACGTACGTGCCGAGCACGCGCGGGAACGTGCCGTAGTAGCGCGGATGCGGGCTGCCCTGTCCGGGCACGGCCACCTCGCCGTCCGAGCCGATCATGTTCCAGGGCATCCGCATCAGCGCTTCGACGTCCTTCTCGTCCATCTGGAAGAAGACGCCGAGCGGCTGGTCGGCCTCCTCCATCTCGATGATCAGCTCCGCGGCGTTCGCGCGCGATCGCGCGCGGCCCAGCCGCGCGAGGATCTGCGCGAGCGTGCGGCCGTCGTAGTCGGGATGGAGCTTGCTCTCGGCGACGTAGATGCGATCCAGCGGATCGAGGCCGCGGCTCGAGGTCAGGCGCTTCTCGATCAGCGCCTGCCGCGCCTCGGCGCGCTTCGCCGGATCCTTCATGCGGGCGACGAAGGCGTCGTGCCCGCCCTCGACCGCCCAGCCCGGGAAGCTGCTGGTGAACGGCGAGCTGGTCGCGGTGTACGGATACTGGTCGGTCGCGATCTCGACGCCCGCGCGCCGCGCGGCCTCGACCGGCTCGACGATCCGCTCCCGCTGTCCCCAGACCGACTCCTCGGCGAGCTTGACGTGCGAGATCTCCACGCGCACGCCGGCCTCGCGACCGACCTGCACCGCCTCCTCGATCGCCTCGCGGATCCGCGCGCCCTGGTTGCGCATGTGCGTGGCGTAGATGCCGTCGTAGGGCTGGATCGCCTGCGCCAGCCGCACGATCTCCTCCGTCTTCGCGTAGCGCCCGGGCAGGTAGGCGAGCCCCGTGCTGAGGCCGATCGCGCCCGACTCCATCTCCTGCGTGACCAGCTCCGACATGCGGGCGAGCTCGGCCTCGCTGGGATCGCGGTCCGCGTCGCCCATCACCTCGTGCCGGATCGTGTTGTGACCGACGAGGCAGGCGAAGTTGAGCGACATGCCCGACGCCCGGAGCCGCGCGAAGAGACGCGCGAGCGGGAAGGGCGAGTCCCCGCAGTTGCCGCCGATCACCGTGGTCACGCCCTGCAGGAGATAGTTCCGCACCTCGGGGTGCGCCACCAGCCCCGTGTCGCAGTGCGTGTGCACGTCGATGAAGCCGGGGCACACGACGAGCCCGCGCGCGTCGATCTCGGCGCGGCCGGCGCCGGGCGGGATCGCGCCGATCGCGGCGACCCGGTCGCCCGTGATGCCGACGTCGGCCAGGATCCAGGGATTGCCCGCGCCGTCGAGGACGCGCCCCGAGCGGACGACGAGATCGTACGCGGGCCCCTGCGCCCCCGCGGACGCGGCGACCAGGGCCAGAGCGCATGCAAGAGCGAGCACACGGATCTTCCGGTTCATCGGCGGCCTCCTGTCCGGGCGTCCGCGCGCGCGGACAGCTCCTGGTACTTCGCCACGGCGGCCTGCGCGAGCACGCGCGTGGCGTCCACCACCGGCGCATGCGCGCGCGCGGGATTGAACGCGAGCGGCGTCTCGGTGCAGCCCAGCACGAGCACCTCGGCGCCGCGCGCGACGAGCGAGTCCGCCGCGCCGGCGAGGAGGTCCTCCGCGATCTTCTTCTCCTCCCCCGCCTTGATCGAGCGGATCGCCTTCATCACCACGCTCTCCTGCGTCGCGGAGTCGGGCACCAGCGTGCGGATGCCGCGGGCCGCGAACTCGCGCTCGTAGAGATGCGTGGCGATCGTCCCGCTGGTGGCGAGCAGGCCGATGCGGCGCGCGTCGGGGTGGCGCCGCGTGGTCTCCGCGACCGTCTCGCGGATCATGTTCACGATCGGGATGCGCACGGCGGCCTGCATGTCGTCGTAGTAGTAGTGCGCGGTGTTGCAGGGGATGATGATGAACGACGCGCCCGCGCGCTCGAGCCTCGTCACGCCCTCGACGAGCCAGGGCACGATGCTCCGGTCGCCGGTGCGGATCGCGCTGGTGCGATCCGGCACCTGCGGCAGGCTGTAGATCAGCGTGGGGATGTGGTCCTGATCCTTCGTCGCCGGCGTGGCCGCGATCACCTTGCGGTAGCAGTCGGCCGTGGCCTCCGGGCCCATGCCGCCGAAGATGCCGAGCACGACGCGCGGCTTCGGCGCGGGCGCGATCGCGTGGGCCGCGGCCGGCCGCCCGGGAGCGCGAGCGGCGCGCTCGATCGCGGCGGCGGGCGCGGGAACGGGGCGCAGGCAGGCAGCCACGATCGGAATGATGAGCGGGAGAACGGCGAAAACGCGGGAGCGCATGGCGACCTCCTTCGGGCAGGCGCGTCGCCAGTATCCGCCCGGATCGCGAACGAGGGAAGGCCGGTCGCTAGTCCGCCCGCAGGGGGCCGCGCAGGGGGAAGCGCTTCGCCCAGCGCTCGAGCAGCTCCGCCACCGCCTGGTCGAAGTCCGGCGCCCGCCGCTGCTCGGCGGTGGGGATCG
>DATKKO010000167.1:0-14157 GCA_035542955.1 Terriglobales bacterium | reverse complement strand
GCCTCGGGAAAGGGGGATCGCGCGCCGTTGAGCACGCCGATCCAGATCGCCTCGCCCGCCGCGACCGCGCCCCGCCCTCCCATGCCCGCGTGCGGGGGAAAGTCCGTGCCAGAGGTCGAGGCCGCGGGCGGGACCGGGGACGATGCTCGCCGCGGGTGGCGGTCGTCACGACGACGCCAGCGTGGACTCGGATCCCACGACAACGGTGGAACGGGCCCGTCCACGGCGTGGACGAGTCCGCGCGCGGCGAGCTACCGCGTTCGTCCCGACTGCGCCGTCTGGATCTCCGTGAAATACTCGTCGCCCATGGGCGTCATCGCGCTCACGTACCAGGCGGTGCGACCGTTCGCATCGAACAGCACCACCGGGAACACCGTGACGCCGGCGACTCCGTCCTCCGCCTTCATCACGTTCATCGGATAGCGGCGCCACGCGCCCTCGGGCGTGCGCACGTGCAGCCACATCTCGCGCACGTCGCCCGGACGCGCGCGGTCCAGCGTGGCGGAGAGCACCGTCGGACGATCGAGCGGCACCGCCTCCGGCAGCACGGCCTGCAGGCGGGGGCGATCGATCACGACTCCGAACTCGAGCGTGACGAAGCGCTCATTGCCGCCGGGCAGCTCGATCACCTCGACCGCCGCCTCCTCCTCGCGGTACGTGGCGCGCACGCTGTGCGGACCGCGCGGCAGCTCGAGCCGCAGCGGGGTGACGCCGCGCTTCTCGCCATCGATCCAGATCGCGGCGCCGGGCAACGGCTCGCTGCCCGCTTCGTCGGCCAGCGTCGCGCGCACGTCGAGCACGCCGGTAGGCGGCGAGGCGATCGGAGCGGCGGTCATCTCGGTCACGCGACCGACCTGCACCTCCACCGTCTGCTCCCACGGGGAGAGCCCGGGACCGCTGAACTGGAGGCGATGGATGCCGGGCGCGAGCTGGTCGACCGTGAGCGGGAGGAATCCCTGCGGCACGCCGTCGATGGCGACCTCGGTCGGCACGCTGCCCTCGGGCACGCGGATGGCGAGACCTCCCCGGAGCTGCACGTCCAGCGCCACGCGCTCGCCGCGCCTGCCCTGGACCGCGTGCATCGAGCCGCCCACGCCGCTGATTGACAGTCCGATGCGATGCGGTCCGGGCGCCAGACGCAGCGTGGCCGGCGTGCGCAGCGCCTGGTCCGTGCCGTCCACGCTGATCCAGGCTCCCGAGGGATTGCTGGTGACGTCGACCTCGCAGCGGGCCGGCCCCAGGCCGAGCGCACGCAGACCCGCGCCCAGCTTCTTCCCTCCCGCCGCGAAATCGAACCGGCCGAGGAGCCACCCCGCGGCGAACAGCGCCAACACCACCGCCGCCACGAAGCCGGTTCGCTTCCAGGCCGCGCTCACGTGCCGCTGCGGGATCTCCTCGAACTCGGGCCATGCCGGATGCCGCACGTGCGCGCGACGGGCGACGGGCGCGGCCTCGTTCGCCTCGTCTGCGGCCGCCCGCGCGCCGTCGGGGATCTCGAGCGCGGCCGCCGGAGGCTGAGCCGCCTCGGGCTCGATCTCGCCCGCTTCGACGGGAAGCGGAATCTCCCTGCTCGCGACCTCAGCCATCGGCGGAACCGTGGTCGGACCGGGCGGAGCTTCGATCTCCTGCGGCGCGGAGCGGACCTCGACCTCGATCGTCTCCGCGGGTGGGGCTTCCATGATCGCCGCAGGTTCCGTCCCGAGCGTGATCGGAATCGCGTCCTCGGGCCGGAGGGTCGCGGCTTCGATCGGGGCCCATGGAGTCGATTCCGCCGCGAGAGCGATCGGCTCGCTCTCGACGAGCACCGACTCACTCGCGAACGATGGCGCCGTGTCGCTCTCGAGGTGCGCCTCGATGTCGAGCAGCGCCGACACGACCGGGATCTCGGGTTCGATGGGCTCTGCTTCCATGGCCGAGGCCGGATCGGTCCCCGGGACAGATGCGACTGTCAGATCCGGTTCTGGCAGGCGGACCGAACCGAGATCGAATGGGTCCGTCCAATCGCGCTGCAGGATCCCGGCAGAGTCCGCAGGACCCAGGCTCGTCTCCTGCCCGGCCGGGCTCGCCTGCGCCTCGCCCGTCTCGGCGACCTCGACCGTCTCGGTCACGCGCGTCTCGTGCTCTTCGCTCGCCTCCGGTTCGAAGGGCGCGATCTGATCCGGCACACCGGGCACGTCGTGGGCGATCGGCTCCGTGTCCTCGGATTCAGCCCGGCTCTCGGGCTCGCGACGACGCGGACCGGCCAGCCGGTCCATCCAACTCCGGAACCGCCAGAGCCGCGACGGACGTTTCGGGATCACGGGCTCGGCGTCGTCCGGCGCCGTCTCGGGCTCGGCCGGCTGGACCCGAGTCTCGGCGGTCGCGGCCAGCGGCGCGATCCGCGCCGGGCCGGGCCACTGTGCTTCCAGCTCGCCTCCGCCGGGTTCCCCGGCGTCGGAGGACGGGCCCCAGCGCGCGACGATCCGGATCGCTTCCCGATCATCGATCAGGCAGGCGCGCGCCGTGCGTCCCGCGTCGTCACGAACCACGATCCACGTCGGATCGAAGGATCGCCCCGCGAGCGAGATCGAGACGCTGCCGGATCCCGTGCAGCCCAGAGCGATGCCCTCCTCCGCTTCCGTGATGGCCACGCAGCAAGGGGCCGGCTCTCCGTGCCAGAGCTCGTTCTCGTAGAAGAGGAGGCCCGAGAGCGCGTGGTGGAGGAGCAGCGGAATCGGGATCGAGGTCGCGGGTCCGGCGAGCGCGGCCGGAGCGCCCGAGGTCTCGAGCGCCACGTGGACCAGGTCGGTGAGCAGGCCTCGGACCTCCGGCTCGTGGAAGCGCCGCCGGTCGCCGAGGAAGCCGACGCGGAGACCCGCCCCCTCCACCCATGCGGCCAGAACTTCGCCGTCGGAGTGGGTCGAAACGATCCACTCGCTGGAAGCTAGGAGCTCGTCCATGGCCCTTCCCTGAGCAGGAGATCCTCGCGACGGCGCAGCCGAAACCGGATGCCGCAACGTACCCCGGGCATGACGCAAGTGTCAACGCTTTGCCGAGTTGTGGCGCGGGACTTGCTCGATCCCCGCACGTCGGCTGACGCGATGGAAGGAGCGAGCATCGATGCCGCACCCGATGCAGAGTGCAAGGCCCGGGTTGCATCCTGTATGCCGGGAGGTTAAGTTGCCCGGAATGTCAGGAGTTGTGAGCGTTTTGCACCACGAGGGCCGCGCCTTCGAGGGGATCGCTGTCGCGGCCCTCGCGCTGTCGTGGCTCGCCCTTTCCGCGTCCTGGGCGCACGCGATCCCTGCCGCGGTCGCGACCGCTCTCTCGGCTCAAGTGGCTCCTGCGGTCACCGCCCAGTCGCCGCCCGCCCCCACTCCAGCCACTCTCCAGGCGGCCGCCGACTCCGCGACGAGCAGCCCGATCGCCGCGGCCCAGGCCGCGTACGAGCTCGCGACGCAGCAGCGCAAGTCGGGCGATCCCGCGGCGGCGCTGCGCACGATCGAGTCCGCGCTCTCGGCGGAGCAGGTCGCGCTCGTCACGGGTCCCGATCCCGAGACCCGCGCGCAGCTCGTGGACCTCCGGACCAAGCTCACCGTGCTCTACGACGCGGCGCAGAGGGACCTGCAGACCGTCGCGGTCGAGCCCGGGAACGAGGCGGACGAGAAGGTGCTGAACAGCGAGGCGGTCGACGCGTTCAGCGCGGTCGTACCGCAGGATCACGAGCTGGTCACGAAGTGGATGGACTTCTTCATGGGCGCCGGCCGCTCCACGTTCGAGCGCTGGCTCAAGCGCTCCGGGCGCTACATGGAGCTGTTCCGCTCGGTGCTCCAGCGCGAGGGGCTCCCGCCGGACCTCGTGCATCTCGTCTTCGTCGAGAGCGGCTTCAACCTGAACGCGCGCTCCGTCTCCGCGGCGGTCGGTCCCTGGCAGTTCGTGCGCGGCACGGCGAAGCTCTTCGGGCTCACCGTGGACCGCTGGACGGACGAGCGGAAGGATCCGGAGAAGGCCACGGTCGCGGCCGCGCGCTACCTCAAGCATCTCTACTCGATCTTCGGCGACTGGCCGCTGGCGATCGCCTCCTACAACGCGGGCGAGGGCACGATCCTGCGCGCGATCAAGTCGCAGCGCACCACGAACTACTGGGATCTCAAGCTGCCGCGCCAGACCGAGGACTACGTGCCGCAGTTCATGGCCGCGCTGACCATCGCGCGCGACCCGGCGAAGTACGGCTTCGAATCGGTGGAGCTGGACGACCGCATGCAGTTCGACGAGGTGGCGCTGCGCGGCCCGGTCGATCTGCGGGCCGTGGCCCGGCTCGCGGACTGCTCGTTCGAAGAGCTGAAAGAGCTGAACCCCGCCGTGCTGCACGCGGCCGCCCGCGGCGCGGGCGACGTCACGACGCTGCGCGTGCCGCCGGGCAAGGGCGAGATCCTGATGCGACGCCTGCAGAGCGGCGAGCGGCTGCCGGCGGTGAACCTGACGCTCAAGCATCGCGTGCGGAAGGGCGAGACGCTCCAGCAGATCGCGAACCAGTACTCGGTGAGCGCGAAGGCCCTGGCGCGCATCAACGGCATCGGCCGGAAGCGCCCGCTGCGGCGGGGCATGCAGCTCACGGTGCCCGCCTCGCTGCGCGCGCCCACGCCCGAGCTGATCGATCCGAAGGCCGACCCGCGCGCCTCGACCGCGTACGTGCCGCCGCGCACGCTCGGCCTGCCGGCCACGCTCACCGGGCACTCGATGGCCGAGGGGCGCATGGTGGTCACGGTGCACCGGGGCGAGACCCTGGCGCAGCTCGCGGAGCGCTACGGCGTGAGCACCTCGGACCTGATGCGCTGGAACCGGCTGAAGAGCACGCGCGTCACGCGCGGCATGCGGCTCAAGGTGCGCACGCCCGAGGCCGCGCTGGCCGACAGCAGCGCCTCCGATTCGACCCAGATCGCCGATCTGCACGTGCCGAAGGCCCGCCATTCCGCGCGCCATCACGTGCAGCGCGGCCAGCGCGCAGTCGTGGCCCACGCGACCCACACCGTGCGCCGCGGCGAGACGCTCGAGAGCATCGCGCGCCAGCACGGGGTCACCGTCGCCGAGCTGCAGCGGGCGAACGGCACGACCTCGTCGAAGATCCGCGCCGGGCAGAGACTGAGGCTTCCGGGTTAACGACGGATCTCGCCATCCCCGAGCGGGAGGCGCGGAGGCCCTGTCGCGACGCAAAGGGAGCTCCGCGCCTCCCGCATCATCTCATGTAGCGAAGCACCCCTAGTGCATCGACTGCGGGCCGTCGATCACGCCGCCCGGCGGCACGTCGCCCGCGAAGTCGCGCTCCGTCACGTACGCGCCGATCCGCGCGTTGCGTCCCACCACGAGGTTCGCCGGGAGCTGCGCGCACTTGCCGATGACGAGCAGCCCGCTCGACAGATGGTCCGGGCACGCGCGGTTCGGGATGCTCGCGTCGCCCTCCCCCACCACCGCGCCGTCGCCCACGCGGACCTCCTTGTCCACCACTGCGTGGTCCACGACCGCGCCGCGCCCGACGCGCACGTCGTGCATGAGGATGCTGTCGCGCACCACGGCGTCCGACGCCACCGTCACGCCGGGGAACAGCATCGAGTGCTCGACGCGTCCCGAGACCCGGCAGCCGTTCGCGACGAAGCTCCGGCTCACGTGCGCCCCGTGCTCGACGCGAACCGGCGGCCGGTCGGCGCTCTGCGTGTGGATCACCCAGTCGGGATCGCCGAGCTCGAGCGGCGGGTGATCGCCGAGGAACTCCAGGTTCGTCTGGTAGTAGGAGTCGAGCGTGCCGACGTCCTGCCAGTAGCCGTTGAAGTGGTAGGCGAACACGTGCTCGCCGCGCGCCACGAGCCGCGGCAGGATGTCCTTGCCGAAGTCGTGGCCCGAGCCCGGCGTCTCGGCGTCCTCGACGAGCCAGCGCACCAGCGCGAGCCGGTCGAACAGGTAGACGCCCATCGAGGCGAGCCGCGAGTCGGCGCGCTTGGGTTTCTCCTTGAAGCCGGTCACGCGACCCTGCCGATCGGTCTCGAGGATGCCGAACGAGCTGATGGACTCCTCGGGGACCTCGGTGACCGCCACCGTGACCGAGGCGCCGCTCGCCTTGTGGAACGCGTAGAGGACGTTGTAGTCCATCTTGTACACGTGATCGCCGGAGAGCACGAGCACCTCGTCGATGCGACGGCGCCGGAGGTGGATCAGGTTCTGGTAGATCGCGTCCGCCGTGCCCTGGTACCAGTCGCTTTGCACGGAGCCCAGCGAGGGCTGCAGCACGTGGACGCCGCCGCGCGAGCGATCGAGGTCCCACGGGCGGCCGGTGCCGATGTGCACGTTGAGCGAGTAGGGCCGGTATTGCGTGAGCACGCCGACGTCGAAGATCCCCGAGTTCACGCAGTTCGAGAGCGTGAAGTCGATGATGCGGTACTTGCCGCCGAAGGGCACCGCCGGCTTCGCCCGGCGCTCGGAGAGCAGACAGAGACGGCTGCCGAGGCCGCCCGCGAGCACGAAGGCGTAGCGCGGCATCAGCCCCGCGCCCCGCGCGCGCCCGGCCCCGAGAGCCGCATCAGGCGATGCCCTCGTACCACACGCGGGTCGGCAGCGTCGTGCCGGCCGGCACCTCGCCGCCGTGGCCGTCGAAGCTCGCGTTGAGCCCGACCACGACCCCGCGCCCGATGCGCGCGCCCTCCGGGATGTGGGCGTCCTTGCCGATCAGCGTGAGGCCGTCGAGCCAGGCGTGCGCCGGATCGCCGGGCGGATCGCCCCAGCCCACGACCGCGCGCTCGCCCACGATGGTGTGCTTGTCGAGGATGCTGCGGCTCACCACGGCGCCGCGGCCGATCACGCCGTCCTGGAAGACGATCGAGTCCGAGACCTCGGCGCCCGGCTCCACGACCGTGCCGGGGAAGATCACCGAGCGCCGCACGCGGCCCGCCACGCGGCAGCCGTTCGCGAGCAGGCTGTCCTCGACGTCGGCGCCCTCCCGCAGATTCACCGGCGGCCGCTCCTCGTCGCGGGTGAGGACCGGCCAGCGCGGGTTGTGCAGCTCGAGCCGCGGCGTGGGCGCGACCAGCTCGAGGTTCGCGCGGTAGTACGAGGCCACCGTGCCCACGTCCTCCCAGTAGCCCGTGAACTCGTGCGCGTGGACCGCCTCGCCGGCCTCGAGCAGCGGGACCAGCACGTCGATCACCATGTCCGCGGGCCGCTCCTGCATCAGCTCGCGCAGCGCGGCGGTCTCGAACAGGTACACGCCCATCGAGGCGTGCGCGGCGCGCGTCTGGCGCGGCTTCTCCTGCAGCTCGGTGACGCGGCCGTCGGCGCCGAAGCGGACCATGCCGAAGCGCCCCGACTCCTGCGGGGGCACGCGCGTGACGGCCAGCGTCACGGTGGCGCGGCGGCGCTCGTGCATCATGAGCATGCGGCGGTAGTCCATGCGGTAGACCTGGTCGCCCGAGACCACGAGCACCCGCGAGGCGCCGAGCGCCTCGACGCGGTCCCAGTTGCGCGCGATGGCGTGCGCGGTGCCGAGATACCACTCGGACTCGCTGCGGGTGAGATAGGGCTGCATGAGCTGCACGCCGCCGCTGCGGTGGTCGAAGCCCCAGGGGCGGCCGGCGCCGATGTGGTCGTGAAGCGAAGCGGGGGCGTGCTGCGTGAGCACGCCGATCTCGGCGATCTCGGAATGGCTGCAGTTGCTGAGGACGAAGTCGATGACCCGGTACTTGCCGCCGAAGGGCACGGCGCTCACGGCGCGCTCGGTGGTCAGCACGCTCAGGGCCTCGCCGCCGCCACCCGCCAGGACCAGTGCCACCATGCGCCGCACGCGACTCTCCCGGATTCGAGATCGGAAGAACGGTCAGAAGCGCAGACTAGGAAGCCGCCGGGGGGCAAGTCAAGGGAGCGCGGCCCCAACGATGTGCGCGACGAGGCAGGCTGCGGATGGGCGGGAAACGAGCCGGATGACCTAACGACGATCAGCTTCCCGGTCCTGCTCACCCCCGCGGGCAGGCAGTCGTCACCAGGAGAACGACGCGGAGACCAGGTTCGTCAGATCGAGATTCGTGTCGTCGGGGAACTGCTTGTCGTTCGCCCCGAAGAAGCGATGGAGCTGGGCGGCATAGTCGACCCCGATCTGCTTGTAGCGGATTCCCGCGCCGAAGGTGAGGTCCTTGCCGTTGGCTCCCGTGCGAAGCGCGAGGATGTTGCGGTACCAGTACTCGATCCCCGTGCGCACGTCCCAGGTCTGGCCGCCCAGGCTGAACTCGCTGTCGTAGGTGCGCCGCTCGAATCCCCACGCCAGGTCCAGCGCCCACGTGAGCGCGTGCCGGTCCGCCGGGTGGAACGTGAACGCCGCGCCCGTGTCGAGCGTCGGCACGATCAGCTCGCGCGAGCCGTTGCTCCACGCCAGGTAGGTCGTGGTCAGGTCGTGCACCACCGCCCCGAGCGTCACCGCGTCGGACGGCATGTACATGAGGCCCGCGTCCACGCCCGCGCCGAACGAGGTCACGTGCTGGCCGGGCAGCGTGTCCGGGATGCTCTGCCGCACGAACTTGATGCTGCCGCCGAACGCGAGCCGAGTCCCCCGCTGGCGCGCGTACGAGAACACACCCGCCATGTCGCTGCTGCTCGCCATGTACATGTCCTCGGGGTTCAGCAGCAGCGTCTCGCCCGACTCCCACTGGCCGTCCGCCTGGCCCGGATCCGGCGTGGTCGGATCGCGATCGGGGCCGTAGTCGAGGAAGTCCACGCCGGGGATGAGCTTCCCCGGCCGCGGCGTGATCGGGATGTCGTCCACGGCGAAGCGGATCAGGCCCAGGCCGAGCGCCGCGTTGCCGCCCTTCGGTCCGCCGAGCGGGAAGACCCCGCCGAGATAGTCGTGGTTCGCGAGGTTGCCGAACTTCTCCTGGTGCTGCGGGATCACCTCGCGGTACGGGAGGAAGACCATCCCCGCCGGGTTCCAGTACGGCGCCGTGGCGTCGTCGGAGATCGCCACGAACGCGCCTCCCATCCCCAGCGCGCGAGCCCCGACCTGGATCTTGAGGAACTCGCCGGCGTACTTGGTCGCGCCGGCGGGCGCGGCGAGGACGAGAAGAGCGAGAACAGCGACGACGAGGGCGCGGATGCGCATGAAGAGCCTCTGAAGTTCCCCTGACGGAATCCGGGCAATTGAGCGTACGGGCGCGTTTGCTCAGCTGTCAACCGCTCGGGGGATAGAGCGCCACTGCGGCAGGCTCGCCGCGCCGAGGCCGCGCGCGATCCGCCACTCGCCATGCACACGGACCAGCTCGTTGCCCGTCTCGAACTCCTGCTCGGCCAACGCGCCGAGCGGACGGAAGCGCACCCGGTACGTAACCAGCAGCCGGCCGGCGGTCACCGGAAGCGAGCGGAACGATTCGAGACGGACCTCGTTGGTCGGCGGCATGAACCACAGCATGCCGGGGAACGGCTGGCCCTCCGTGTCCCCGACCATGCACTCGGCGGCGGTGCGGGCGTCCCCGTCCCGCAGCGCCGACCAGTAGGTGCTCAGCGTCGCGCTCGGGGAGCGGAACCGCGGGTCCACCCAACAGCGCTCGCCCTGACCGAGCAGCGCCACAGTGGCGAGCGCGACCAGGGCGAGTTGCCGTACGCGGACACGGTATCCAGGAGCCCAAGCACCACCGTTCCCCCCTGAACGGGTACAGCTACATACACCGTCGGGGGTGCACCGCGTTCCCGGAATCTGCGGATCGCACCCGGTCGCGGCGGGAGCCGGGACGCGCCGGGGTGGAACGCGGTCGAGCTGCATCGGGTCTTCTCGGCTCGGGTGGGAGTGGCTTTCCGTGCCGGGTCGTGCGCGGGCCGTCGTGGGCCCTGGCCTTCCTTGTTCGATTGCGCACGATCCATTCCCCACCCGCGCCGGATGCCGCGAGCGCGCTCGCCCCGGCCGGGCGGCCCGGGCAAGCGCAAGAGATCAACCGTGTTCGGGCGCTGGCCGGGCGCAGGAAAGCGCCGGCGCTCAGGGCCTGCGCGAGCGCCGATCCCCGCGCGAAGGCCCGCGGCCTGAGCGCCCGCGCCCAGAGCGGCGCGGGTTTTGGCCCTCGAATCGCGGGCGCTCGCGCCCCTCGGGGGGCGCTCCGCGACGCGATCGAGATCGCCCGGGCGCGGTGTCCCGGGACGATCCCCGTCCCACGCGGCCGGCCGGCTGGACGCTCCGCCTGCCACGGAACGAGCCGCGACCCGCGCGCCTCGCCGATTCGGCGGACGAGGCGCCACGGAACGGGCCACCACGGCGGCGGGGCGGCTTCCCCGGCAGCGAGCCGCGACGCGACTCGCCGCGCGCCTCGCGTCCACGCGGGCGTGGCTCGAGGCGCGATTCGAGCCGCGAGCCCGGCGCGCGCCGCGTCTCGCGCTCCTCCCCCGCCAGCTTCTCCAGCCTGCGCGCGAGCCGCCGGGCCTGTTCGCCGCCCGTCCGGCCGCCGTGGTATCCGCGCTGCCCGTGCCAGTGCGGCCGCGCGGAGGCCCCGCGCAGCGCGCGCACCTCGTCCTCCGACAGCTCGCGCCACGTGCCGCGCGCGACCGGCCCGAGCCGCAGCGGGCCGTAGGCCGAGCGGTGCAGCGCCCGCACCTCGAGGCCCACCGCCTCGCACATCCGGCGCACCTGGCGGTAGCGGCCCTCGTGCAGCTCGATCCGCAGCAGCGCGCCTCCCGGCTCGCTCGAGAGCAGGCGCACGCGCGCCGGCGCGCTGCGCACGCCGGGCTCGAACTCCACGCCGCGCTCGAGCCGGCGCAGCGCGTCGGGCCCGGGGGCGCGATCGACGCGCACGCGGTAGACCTTCGCGACGCCGTAGCGCGGATGCATGAGGCGGTGCGCGAGCTCGCCGTCGTTCGTGAGCACGAGGAGCCCGCTCGTGTCGGCGTCGAGACGGCCCACCGGGAACAGCCGCGGGCCGGACGGCAGGAAGTCGCGGATCGTGCGCCGGCCCTCGGGATCGTCGAGCGTGGTGATCACGCCCACCGGCTTGTTGAGCACGTAGTAGCGCGGCGCCGCCTGCGCCGGCAGCGGCCTGCCCTCGACCGTGATCGCGTCGCGCCCGGGCTCGACCTGCGTGCCGGGCTCGCGCACGACCTCGCCGTTCACGCGCACGAGGCCATGCTGGATGAGCACGTCGCATTTCCGGCGCGCACCGATGCCCCGCCGGGCGAGGAGCTTGTTGAGGCGGACGCTCACTCGCGCGGCGGCTCGTCGGCGAAGACCGGCGGCGCATCGGCGTCGTCGCCGCTCTCGTCGGCCGCGCTCTCCACGTCGCCCGGGCGGGGCGGCTCCGCCGGCGCGATGTCGCTCAAGCTCGGCTCGTCCGCGGGCGCGAAGTCGGTCGCGACCTCGGTCGCTCTCTCCTCGCCGGACGCGAGCGGGACGATCTCGTGCCGCGTGACCAGCTCGGGGTGCGCGGCCTCGCTCGCCGCCAGGTCGGAGGCGACCTGCGAGACCACCTCGAGCTCCATCATGTCGAGCTGCTCCGGCTCGCGCGCCGCCACCAGCGCGCGCAGCTCCTCGGGGCGCGGCAGCTCGGAGAGATCCTTCAGGCCGAAGTAGTCGAGGAACTCCTGCGTCGTGCCGTAGAGCAGCGGACGGCCCACCACCTTCGAGCGCCCGCGGATCGTGACCAGGTTGCGCTCGAGCAGGGTGCCGAGCACCGCGCTCGAGTCCACGCCGCGGATCGCCTCGACCTCGGACTTCGTCACCGGCTGCTTGTAGGCGATGATCGCCATGGTCTCGAGCGCGGCGCGCGACAGCCGCATCTTCCGCTTGCCGCGGAGCATCCGGCCCACCCACTCCGACTGCGCCGGGCTCGTCACCAGCATCCAGCCGCCGGCGATCTCGCGCAGCTCGACGCCCGCGCCGCGCGCGGCGTACGCCTCACCCAGCGCCTGCAGCGCGCGGCTCACCTCCCCGGGGCCGGTCTCCAGCGCGTCGCAGAGCAGGGTGAGGGGCAGGGGCTGGTCCGAGGCGAAGAGCAACGCCTCGATCGCGGACGACAGGTCAGTCGGCGGCATGGGGCTCGCTTCCTTCCGGGGCGCGGTATTCGATGAGGATCTCGCCGAAGTGCTCGGTCTGCACGACCGCCACCCGGCCCAGCTTCATCAGCTCGAGCAGCGCCATGAACGTGACGATCATCTCGAGCCGCTCCCGGCAGCGCAGGAGCAGCGATTCGAACGTCATCCGGCCCTGCTCGGCGGCGAGGCTCGCGATCAGGGCGATCTTCTCCTCCACATCGTAGCTCTCGTGACGCACCTCGTAGACCGTCTGCTCGGGCAGGCGCGACATCACCCGGTTCAAGGCATCGAGCAGGTCGAAGAGCGTGGCCGGCGCGAGCGGCATCGGGCCCGCCTCGTCCTCGCCGGGCACCATGCCGCGCGTGAACAGCAGCCGGCGCTCGCCCTCGCGCGTCTTGAGCGTCCCGGCCGCCTCCTTGAACTGCCGGTATTCGATCAGGCGCTGCACCAACTCCTCGCGTGGATCGCCCTCCTCCTCGCCCTCCTCACCCACCGCGGGCAGCGGCAGCAGCATCTTCGCCTTGATCCGCATGAGCGTCGCCGCCATCACCAGGAACTCGCCCGCCACCTCGAGGTCGAGGATGCGCATCAGCTCGAGGTAGGCGAGGTACTGCTGGGTGATGTGGGCGATCGGGATGTCGTAGATGTCGATCTCGTCGCGCTTGATCAGGTGGAGCAGCAGATCGAGCGGCCCCTCGAAGCGCGCGAGCTTGATCGTGACCGTGTGCCCGCGGGGCACCCGGTCCGCGGGGTACCCGGCCCGCGAAGCTGGCTGGGTCCGGGCCGGGTCCGTGATCTCCGTGCCCGGGAGCTCGGGCGCGCCGGGGGTCGGCCGGGCGGCGTCGTTCATCGCGGCTCCAGCCAGGGGACCTTGATCTTCATCGCCGCGCGCGCCTCCTCGAGCGTGGCCGCGGCGACCTCGCGCGCGCGCCGGTTGCCCTCGTTGACGATGTCACGCACCAGGTCCGGATCGGCCGCGTAGCGCTCGCGGCGATCGCGGATCGGGGCGAGCGCGTCGGACAGCATGCGACCGAGGTCCTTCTTGTGCGGCACGCAGGCCAGTCGCCCCGCGCGGCAGAGGTCCGCCGCCGTGGGCGCGCCCGCGGGATCGAACTTGCGATGGTAGTCCTGGACCACGCAGCCCTCGTGCACGGGCACGCCCTCCGCGTCCACCTCGGAGAAGTCGGCGTCGGGACGCCCCGGATCGTTGGCGCGGATCTTCTTCGGGTCGGTGTAGGCCTGCCGCACCTTGCGCTCGATCTCCTCGGCCGTGTCGGTGAGGAAGATCGTGTTCCCCGCCGACTTGCTCATGCGCCTGCCGTCCAGCCCGCGCAGGCGCGGGAACGCGGTCAGCGCGGCCTCCGGCTCCACGAACACCGGCTCGCGGTCCTGGCAGTAGACGAAGTTGAACCGGCGCGCCAGCTCGCGCGTGAGCTCGATGTGCGGCACCTGGTCCTCGCCCACCGGCACGTGGGTCGCCTGGTAGAGCAGGATGTCCGCGGCCTGCAGCACCGAATAGCCGAGATGGCCATAGGAGATGGTCTGCTCGTCGAGGTGCAGGTCCCGGATCTGCTCCTTCAGCGTCGGGATCCGCTCGAGCCGCGCCTTGCTCACCAGCATGGAGAGCAGCAGGTGCAGCTCGGCGTGCTCCTTCACCTCGGACTGGATGAAGATCACGCTCCGCTGGGGGTCGAGTCCGGCGCCCAGCCAGTCGAGGATCATGTCGTAGGTGTCCGCCTGCAGGCGCGACGTGTCCTCGTAGCCGGTGGTGAGCATGTGCCAGTCGGCCACCATGTGGAAGTTCCGCCAGCCCTCGTTCTGCAGGCGCACCCAGTTCTCGAGCGCGCCGACGTAGTTGCCGAGGTGCAGGCGGCCCGTGGGCCGCATGCCGGAGAGGATGCGTCCCGTGCGGGTCCCCGCCGGCGCGCTCACAGAGCCTCCGCCGGCACGGGAAGGGCGCGCGGGCCCACGGGGACGATGGGCGCAAGGACAGGAAACTCGCTCGGATCGTTGGACACGGGACGACTCCGGGGACAGGGCGGCTCGAGCGCGCCAGGCTGCCCCAGCGGCCACGGACGCGCGCGGTCAGGGCAGACTATCGGGATCGCCCCGTGGAATCAAGGCCGCGGGGGTTCATGT
>DATKKO010000166.1:0-5784 GCA_035542955.1 Terriglobales bacterium | reverse complement strand
GCCGCCTGTCCCATGGTGCCGCTCACCCCCTCCTTGGGTTGATCATCCGCTGCCCCGTCCACCGTCGGTCGATGCGTTCTGCGCGGTCCCGTCCGGACCGTCCGCCGGCCGGACCACGACCTGGTTCTCGAAACGAAGATCCACCTCGCGCGCCGGCAGCCCGCGTTTCTCGAGGTCCGCCAGCACCACCCGCAGCGCCGAGAGCACCCGCGGCCCCGGCGGCCAGGCCGGCGCCAGCACGCGGGTGCCGCTCATGAGCAGGATGCCGGTCGTGCGCGGGTCGGCCACGTCCAGCTCGGACACCTGGCCCGCGAGCTGCAGCTCGCGCGCTCCGAGCGCGCGCACCCAGGCGAGCCCGCGTCGCACGCCGGGGGTGAGCACGCGCGTGCCGCCCGGCCAGCGCGAGAAGTCGGGACCGGTGAGCAGCGGCACGTCGGCGACCACGCCGCGGGCGAGCGGCGGCAGCAGGACCCCGGCCGAGTCCACTTCCCAGGGCACCCCGTGCCGCACGAGGAGGAGCGGCTCGCGCTCCACGATGCGCACCCGCACGTCGCGCGGCCACGCGTACGAAACGCGCGCCGCGGCGACGCGGGGATCGAGCAGCAGCGCCTGGCGCGCGCGCGCGAGGTCGAGCGCGAGCAGGTCGTCGCCCGCGTGCAGGCCGGCCGCGGCGCACACCCGCGCGGGGTCGAGATACCGCGCGCCCTCGACGCGCACGCGCCCGACCACGGCCACGCGCTCCCGCACCCAGCGCCAGGGCACGTGCGCGCACACGAGCGCGAGCGCGGCGAGCGCGGCCAGGCCGATCGCGAGGCGCACGGGCCAGGGCCGAGCGGCGCGCCGCCGGCGCCGCGCGGCCGCGCGCTCGAGCGCCCGCCCCTGGTAGAGGCCCATCAGCGCGACCCTCCGGCGGCCGGCGTCCGTCCGCTCCGCTCGCGCAGGCGCGCGAGGAGCCGGTCGCCGAGCTTCCACACGTCGCCCGCGCCAAGCGTGAGCACGAGGTCCCCGGGCCGCACCTCGCCGGAGATCTCCTCCACCGCCGCCGGGCCGGAGCCCGCGTAGACCAGGTGGCTGTGGCCCAGCGCGGCCGCGCTCTGCACGATGGTGCGGGCGGTCACACCCGGCATCGGGCTCTCCCCCGCGGGGTAGATGTCGAGCACCCACACGCGATCGGCATCGCCGAAGCAGGCGCCGAACTCCCGATGGAGGAGCGCGGTGCGCGTGTAGCGGTGAGGCTGGAAGAGCACGAGCACGCGGCCGCCCTGCGCGCGCGCCGCGGCGAGAGTGGCGGCGATCTCGGTCGGATGGTGCCCGTAGTCGTCCACCACCCGCACGCCGCCAGCCTCGCCGCGCAGCTCGAAGCGCCGGCCGACGCCGCGGAACGCCTCGAGCCCTTCGGCCACGTGACGGAAGCCCACCTCGACTTCGAGGCCGACCGCCACCGCCGCCAGCGCGTTCCGCACGTTGTGCAGCCCGGGCAGCGCGAGCCGCACGTCGCCCAGCTCGGCCCCGTCCGTGACGACGCGGAAGCGCGAGCCCTGCGGCTCGAGCCGCACGTCGGCGGCGCGCAGCGCCGCCTCGGGACCGGTGCCGTAGAGCAGGTGCCGCTTGGTCACCTGCGACACGAGACCGCGCACCTGCGGATCGTCGGCGCAGAGGATGGTGACGCCGTAGAAGGGCACGCGATTCGCGAAGTAGACGAACGCTTGCCGCAGCTCCTCGAGCGAGCCGTAGTGGTCGAGGTGCTCGCGATCCACGTTCGTGATCACCGCGATCGCGGGCGACAGCCGCAGGAACGAGCCGTCGCTCTCGTCGGCCTCGGCGACGAGGAACTGGCCCTGGCCGAGCCGGGCGTTCGAGCCGATGGACTGGAGCCGGCCGCCGACCACGATGGTCGGATCGACGCCGCCCCGCGCGAGCACGGCCGCGATGAGCGACGTGGTTGTCGTCTTGCCGTGCGAGCCGGCGACCGCCACGCCGTACTTCATGCGCATCAGCTCGGCCAGCATGTCGGCGCGCGGGATCACCGGGATGCCCTGCGCGCGCGCGGCCTCGAGCTCGGGGTTGTCCGGACGCACCGCCGTCGAGTAGACGACCACCTGCGCGCCCTCGACGTTCGAGGCCGAGTGCCCGGTGAAGACGCGCCCGCCGAGACGGACGAGCCGCTCGGTCACCTCGCCCGCGCGCAGGTCGCTGCCCGAGACCTGATAGCCGAGATTGAGCAGCACCTCGGCGATGCCGGACATACCGACCCCGCCGATGCCCACGAAGTGGATGCGATGCGTGCGCCCGTACATCAGCCCTCGCCCCCTCCGGTGCGCGTGCGCTCGCGGCGCGGGCCGCGGTGCCGGCCCGGCCCCGGCCCGGCGGACGGCCCGGCCTCGGCGCCGCGGCCCGGCGCGGCGGAACGGCCCTCGCCCCAGCGTTCGAGGCTCTTCGCGATGCGCTCGGCCGCATCGGGCCGCGCGAAGCGCCGCGCGTAGGCCGAGAGCATCGACAGCTCCTCGCGATGCGAGAGCAGATGCGCGATCTCCTGGGCCAGGCGCTCGCCGCTCAGCTCGCGATCCAGGATCATGCGCGCGGCTCCCCGGTCCACCAGGTTGCCTGCGTTCACGACCTGGTGGTCGTGAGCGGCGTGGGGATAGGGCACGAGGA
This sequence comes from Terriglobales bacterium, assembly GCA_035542955.1. Lineage (GTDB taxonomy): Bacteria > Eisenbacteria > RBG-16-71-46 > RBG-16-71-46 > RBG-16-71-46 > JANXPZ01. Next base: position 3,129 of record DATKKO010000166.1, on the reverse strand, counting down.
TCGCGGGCGTGCCGCAAGCCGCGATCTCGGCCAGCGTCATCGCGCCCGAACGGCACACGACCAGGTCGGCCGCCGCGTACGCGTTCTGGATGTCGGTCAGGTAGGGCAGCACCTTCGCCGGCAGGGCCTCGCGCTCGACAACGCCCTTCGCCCACTCGTAGTCCTGACGGCCGGTCTGGAGGATGAACTGCACGTCCACGCGGCCCTTGAGCCGGCGCATGACCTCGAGCGCGGCCTCGTTGATCCGGTGCGCGCCGCGGCTGCCGCCGAACACGAACACGGTGGGACGTCCCGGCGTGAGACCGAACTTCTGGATGGCCGCGGCCCGGTCGCCGCTCAGGATGTAGGCGCGGATGGGATTCCCGGTGACCTTGAGATTCAGGCGGTCGCGGCGCCAGAAGTACGAGCGCGCCTCGACGAAAGAGAGGTGCATCTCGTTCGCGAGGTGCACGAGCCAGCGATTCGCGAGGCCGGGGATGCTGTTCTGCTCCTGGAGCACGATGGGGCGGCGCAGCAGCCAGGCCGCAAGCGTCACCGGGCCGCTCACGTATCCGCCCGTGCCCAGCATGACGTCAGGCTTCTCGCTGGCGACGATCCAGATCGCCTGGAAGAAGCCCACGAGGTTGCCGAGGATCGCCATGGGCCAGCGCCACCAGGCGCGCCGGGGCAACCCGCGGCTCCAGGTGTAGCGGATGCGGAAGCCCGCCTCGGGCACGGCCTGGGCCTCGAGGCCGCGGCGCGTGCCCACGAACACGACGTCCACGTCCCGGCGGGCTCGCGCGATCTCCTCGGCCACGGCGATGCCGGGATAGACGTGCCCGCCGGTGCCGCCGCCCGCGATGAGCACCTTCATGGCCGGCCCGCCGCCCAGCGCTGACGCACGAGCGCCTCCGCCGAGCCGTTCGCCACGCTCACGCGATAGAGCAGGCCGGCCGCCGCCAGGTTCGCGAGCAGGGCCGAGCCTCCGTACGACACGAACGGCAGCGGCAGACCGGTGGTCGGCACCATCCCGGTCGCCACTGCCACGTTCACCACGGCATAGAGTCCGATCTGCAAGGTGAGCCCTCCGGCGAGGAGGAACGAGAACGGGTCCTCGGCGCGGGCCATCACGCGCACGGCGCGCCACAGCAGCAGCGCGAACAGGCCCAGCAGCAACGTGGCGCCGAGGAAGCCCAGCTCCTCCGCCAGGATGGAGAAGATGAAATCGGTGTGGGCCTCGGGCAGGAAGAGGTACTTCTGCAGGCTTCCGCCCGGGCCGCGACCGAACCAGCCGCCGGAGCCGATCGCGATCAGGGACTGGTCCAGGTTCCACCCGGCTCCCTGCCGATCGAGCGCCCCGGTGAAGAGGAAGCGCCAGTAGGTGTGCACGCGCTCCAACTGATAGCTGTGGAGCTTGAGCACGACGGGCAACCCGAGCAGGCCGGCGCCGAAGGGCACGGACAGATGCCGCACGCGCGCGCCGGCGAGGAAGAGCATCCCGATCCCGGTGGCGACGAGCAGCAGCGCGCTGCTCAGGTTGGGCTGCTTGAGCACGAGGGCCGCGACCGCGCCCACGAGCGCGAGCGGCGGCAGCAGCCCGCGCACGAAGCCGTGCTCGGCGGGGGGCCGGCGCTTGAGCCAGAAGGCGAGGAACGCGACCGCCGCGAGCCGCGCGAGATCGATCGGGGAGAGCGAGAGCAACCCTACGCGGAACTGGCGCGTCGCGCCGTTGGCCGGGTGCCCGACCGCGATGACGAGCAGGAGCAGCAGGACCGCCAGCGCGAGGAACGCGGGGGCGCCGCGCTCGAGCTTCTTCAGGTCCGCCTTTGCAGCCACGAGGAACAGGAGCGCCACGCCGAGCACGGCGCGCAGGACCTCGCGCCCCAGGAAGTAGCTGGGATCCTGGTAGCGCGTGATGCCGAGGATCGTGCTCGAGGAGTAGACCATGATCACGCCGAGCGCGGTGAGCAGCAGCGGGAGCACGAGCAGCCAGCGGTCGCCGCGGTTCACGCGCCCTCCTCCCGCGTGGCGAGGCGCGCCACCTCCTGCTTGAAGCGGCGGCCCCGGTCCTCGTAGTCGGCGAACATGTCGAACGACGCGCAGCCCGGCGAGAGCAGCACCGTCGCGGGCGCGCCCGCCGCCCGCCGCGCGGTCTCGAAGGCGAGATCCACGGCCCCGGCCAGCGATGCCGCCCGCAGCAGGTTCGCCCCGGCCCAGTGCGCGGCCAGCCGGTCCGCCCCCTCCCCGATCAGCACCACGGCCGACGTACGCTCCCGCACGAGCGGGGCGAGCGCACGGAAGTCCTGCCCCTTGTCGCGGCCCCCGGCGATCAGCACGACCGGCACATCGAAGCTGCGCAACGCCACCTCGAGCGAGCTCGTGTTCGTCGCCTTGGAGTCGTTGACGAAGTCCACGCCCGCCACGGTCGCCACGGTCTCGAGCCGGTGCTCGAGACCGCCGTACGCGCGCAGCACCGCGCGCATCGCGGCGGGCGCGGGCTCGACCGGCATCACCGTGGTCACCGCGGCCAGGGCGTTCATCAGGTTGTGCGGCCCGCGCAGCCGGAGCTCGCCCGCGGGCATCAGCTCCTCCACGCCGCCGCGCCAGCCCAGGCGGAGGCGCCCGTCCACCGCGCATGCGCCCTCCTCGACCGGTCGCCGCGCGGAGAACTCGAGCCATGCGCCGCGGCCCGCGCGCCGGCTCATGACCTCGGGATCGTCCGCGTTCCACACCGCGTAGTCGCCCTCGTCCTGGCGGGCGAACAGGCGCTGCTTGACCGCGCCGTACTCGTTGAAGTCCCGGTGACGGTCGAGATGGTCCGGGGTCAGGTTGAGCCACGTGGCGACGAACGGCTTCAGGCGGTCCACGGTCTCGAGCTGGAACGACGAGATCTCGACCACGAGCAGCCCCGTGGGCGGCACCGCTTCGGCGACCTCGCACAGCGCGCGCCCGATGTTCCCGCAGACCTCGGCCTGCCGGCCGGCGCCCCGCAGCAGCGCGCCCGCGAGATGCGTGGTCGTGCTCTTGCCGTTCGTGCCGGTCACGCAGAGGAAGGGCGCGCGCGCCGCGAGGAAGCCGATCTCGAGCTCGGAGAGGACGGGCACCCCCGCCGCGCGCGCCGCGCGCGCGACCGGATGGGTCACGGGGATG
>DATKKO010000165.1:0-2037 GCA_035542955.1 Terriglobales bacterium | reverse complement strand
CGGTGTCGAGGAGATCGGCCGCCGTTCGCAACGGCTGCGGGAGCCCGAACGCGTAGGCCTCGTGCTCGAGATGCCCCTTGTGGAGCGAGCACCATTCCACGCCGGGAGCCTCGAGCAGCGGCGCCAGCGTCTCGAGATGGGTCGAGCGCACGAAGTCGTGGGCGAAGAGCGGATTGCCCGCCCAGTTGATGCCCGCGCGCAGCGGCCCGGGCTCGCGCGCCGCCGCGGAGGGCAGGAGCCAGGGGGACCGCGGGACGGATTCGATCGCGCCGATCCCGAGCCGATGCGGCAGGCTCATCGTGGGGCACCACGCGTCGTACTCCGTGTCGCCCAGATCCGTGATCACCCGCAGCTCGGAGCTGAGCGTAGCGATGAGCCGCTCGAGCGGCTTCTGCACGAGCACGATCACGCGCCCCGCGCGCTCGAGCAGTCCCGGGTAGAACCGGCTCATGAGGATCGTGTCGCCCAGCCCCTGCTCGTGGATCACGAGCAGGATGCCCCCGGGCATCGGCGTGCCGTCCCACTCCGGCCGGCGCAGATCGCGCCCCAGCCCGAGGAGCTCCTTGCGCGCCTCGCACAGGGGAAGACCTCGCGCCAGGTCGTCCTCGAGCAGCCAGGCGTAGCCGAGATTGAAGCGGGCCATCGGGTGCGCGCCCGCGCTCTCGAACGCGGCGCGCGCCTCGGCGAGACGCCCGAGCCCCCGGAGCGCGAGCCCGAGGTTGATGCGGGCCGCCGCGTGCGCCGGATCCTGCCCGAGCGCGATCTCGCAGTAGCGGCGCGCCCGGTCGAAATCGCCCGTGCGGTTGCAGACCATCGCCAGGTTGGCCATCGCGTCCGGATACGGCCGGCGCGCCTCGAGCGCGTCCCGCAGATGGCCCAGCGCGGCCGCGTAGTCGCAGCGTTTGAGCGCGATCAGGCCGAGCAGGTTGTGCGGCCGGTGGGCCGCAGGATCGAGCGCCAGCGCGACCGCGCACTCGCGTTCCGCGCGCTCGGCCGACCCCGCGCGCCACAGCGCCTCGGCGAGGTTCTCGTGGACGAGCGCGGTGCCGGGAGCGATCGCGATCGCCTGCTCCATGCGGCGGACCGCCTCGCCGGCGTTTCCGCGCTGCAACTCGGCGCAGCCCAGCAGATGGAGCCCGTCCGCGTTCCGCGGCTCGCGGCCGAGCAGGCGCTCGAGGCGGGCGGCGGCCGCGTCCGGGCGGCCCGCGCGCAGGTCCTCGCGCGCGCGCTCGATCGGCCCCGGCATCGGCGCCCCTATCCCACGACCGAGAAGAAGAGATCCACGTCGACCTCTCCGTGGAAGCCGTCCAGCCCCGGCGCCGGGATCACGATCAGCGCGGGATCCTCCTCGACCAGGTACAGGCTGTCGTGCAGCCGGCGATAGCCGGACATCTCGAGCACCTCGTGTGGATAGGTCTCGACCCGCGGCTCGCCGGTCCTCCCCCGACGGTGCACGCGCGCGCCCGTGAGCTGCACCACCTCCCCCTTCACGCCGATCGTGACGCCGAAGCGCAGAAGGCGCCCGCCGTTCATGCGCAGGGCGAGCCGCTGCCAGACGCGGCCGCGGTTGTTCAGCTCGTAGGGCTCGATCCGCATCTCCTCCGGGCGGAAGCCGTCTCCCGAGTCCCAGTAGAACGCGAGCACGCGCGGGCCGTCGCCCGAGGCGAGCAGCCGCGGATGGACCAGGCGCAGGTGGATCGCGGCGACCGCCTCGCCCATCGCCCGGCTCAGGCCGTGCGCGAATCCGAAGGGCCAGTAGACGCGGGCGTGCGGGAGGCTCGCGAGTTGGTGGGCCGAGAGATGGCAGCGCTCCCACTCGTGCAGGTCCGCCACCTCGACCAGGCTGCGGGCCCCGCGGGAGCCGAAGTTCTCGTCGTGCTGCCAGTGGCCGAACAGCTCGAGCTCGTGATCGAGCGGACGCGCGACCGAGCGAATGCAGATCGCCCGGTACAGCTCCTCGCGCGCGCCCGGGTCGGCGCTCGGGGCGCGCCGCGCGCGCCACATCCGGGCCCAGAGGAGGATGCCCCGCTGCACCTC
>DATKKO010000164.1:0-3068 GCA_035542955.1 Terriglobales bacterium | reverse complement strand
CGGGGCCCCGTGCTGCTCGCGCTGGATCGCGCCGGCGAGGCGATCCACGTCTGGCAGGTCTACTTCACCGTGACCAACGCGGACCTGTGGGACGTCGAGAGCCTGCGCGGGATCGCGCGCGCGTTCCGAGCGGCCGGACGCGACCGCGAAGCGGACGACGCGCTGCAACGGGCGGCAGCGGTGGCTACGCGGAGCGCGGGGCCCGCTCGGACGACGCTCACTCAGCGCCCGTGATCGGGCACCTTCAACGGAGCGAGCGCCCCGCCGCCTTTCGCTGGAGATCCGCGAACATCCGCGGATCCATCCCCACGCGGTCGGGCGGGACTCTCGTGCGCATGAACCGCAGCGTCTCCAGGCACCCCGCGGCGTCCCCGCGCCGCAGTTGCCCCTCCGCGAGCGATCCGAGCGCGGCGACGTAGTTGGACAGCATGGGTCGCGAGTCGTAGGGCACCGGCATCGAGCGGTCGGCCATCCCCGCGTAGCGAACGCGCGAGAGGAGCGCCGTGCGGGCCCGGGCCAGGTCCCAAGCCTCAGGGTTCGTGGAGGGAACGAGCCGATACGCCATTCCCTCCAGCCGGGCGCAGGGCCGCAGCCAGTCGAGCACGCCCGGCCCGATCGTCAGGGCGAGGTAGAGCGGTCGGCGCCAGCGTACGAGACGCAGCAGCTCGATGGCCGCGCGATCATGCTGCAGGAGCCCGGCGGCGTGCTCGCCGCTGAAATCGAGGTGCGTGTTCCCCGGGCGTAGCACGACCGAGGTCGGGATCGGCGAGCCCGCCGGAAGCCCGGCGTCCGCATCGGACGCGACGGGCAGCACGACGACCGAGTCGCGCACGCCCTCGTCGACCCGGCACCGGCTCGCCAGCAGCCGCAGGTCCGGATCGCGACGCCCGAGCTGGGCGAGGTACCAGTCCGTGTTCAGGAGCGGGACGTTGATCACCGTGACGTCCCGTCGCACCCGCTCCGCCTGCTGCAGGTACCAGGGCGGAAAGCTGTCGTTGTCGCCGTTGGTGAGGAGGATGGCGTGCGGCGCCAGCGGCTCGAGCACGTCGCGCGTATACGTCTCGGCGAATCGCATGCGCGAGAAGTCGCAGGTCGCGAGCCCCGCGCGCCCGAGCGCGAACGGCAGGAGCGCAAGCGCGACGAGGAGGACCGGCATGGCGACGCGTCCCGCCGCGCCGGGCAGGGCGGCGGCTCTCCGCAGCAGCGCCGCAGCGCCAGCGGCCAGGAAGGGCGCGAGCAGCACGAACGACGGGATGTAGTGGCGGTCCATCACCCGGAAGTAGTGCGCCGGCAGGTTGAAGTAGAGCACCGCGCCCAGGCTCGCGCAGAGATACAACGCCAGCAGCCCGGCGGTTCGTCGCGGGTCGCGGCGCAGCATCACCAGGAGTCCGATGGCGAGCAGGAGCGCGCTCGCGAGGCCCAGCGCCGCGCCGGGGCCCCCGGGGGCGAGACCGAGCCGTAGATAGTGCGCGTAGTCCGCGAGCTGCACGCGGAAGAGATCGGCGCGCCGCGGAAACAGGTTCACGAGGAATCCGCCGCCGTGCATGTTGAGCGAGACGTAGTCCCACCAGCGCGCGAGATCGCGCGGCTCTCCGATGTCGAAGGGCGGATCGCGTCGCGAGAGCGGGATGAGAAGCAGATGGAAGGCGAGGCCGAGCGCGAGCCCCGCGAGTGAAGCGATCCACGGACGCGGGCGCGCCAGCACGCCCGGCCGGCGCAGCGCCACCCAGGCCAGCAACCCCGGGGCGAGCAGCAGGTTGGTCCGGTGCACGCTGAGGTCGGAGCCCACGAGCAACGCGAGCAGGAAGAGCCACGCGGTAGCGTCGCGATCGCCCGCGCGGCGCCACCAGGACATGGCCGTGGCGAGGAGCAGGGCCGTGAACAGAGCGCTCAGACCGTACGGGGCGAAGCGGACGGCGTTGGTCCACATGGACGGGCCCAGCGCAAAGACGCAGCCGGCGAGCGCGCCCGCCGCCACCTCGGCCCGTCCGACGGCCTCGTCCCGCGCGGCCAGACGGGCGGCGAGGCCGGCCACGAGCGCCGCCGTGAATGCGGCGATGAGCGCCGCGACGAGGTTGAGCTGGAACGCGATCGGATGCGCGACCGGAATCCGCGTGACGGTCCAGCCGATCAGGGTGAGGAGCAGCGAGCCGGGCGCCCCGTCGATGCCCAGCGTCACGGCGGCGAGCGGGTAGCTGCTCCCCTCCCACCACGTGATCGTGCGGGCGGCCGTCGCGGCGTACACGATCAGGGCCACGAGCCCGGCAACCAGCGCGGCCCAGGCGGCGTTACGCGATCGATGAGGCGGTGAGGTCGCCTCCGGGAGCGGCCGGACCATGGGCACCATCGTAGGGCGCTGGGCCACGGGATCACAACCGGCCGAGGGGGCAGGTGAGCGCACGAACGGCCCGGGCATTCGCCCGGGCCGTTCGCGCTGCTGACGCTCGGCGTGCTCTAGAAGTCCTCTCCGCCGTACCCACCGCCGCCGGGGGCAGGGGGCGCCTTCTTCTTCTCCGGGATCTCGGTGACCAGCGCCTCGGTCGTGAGCAGCAGGCTCGCCACGCTCGCCGCGTTCTGCAGCGCCGAGCGCGTGACCTTGGTGGGATCGATGATGCCGGCCTTGAACATGTCGACGTATTCCTCGGCGTCCACGTCGAAGCCCATGTTCTTCTCTTCGCCCTTGTAGCCCTTCACCTTCTCGACCACGATCGAGCCCTCGACGCCGGCGTTGTCGCACAGCGTGCGCAGCGGCTGTTCCATGGAGCGGCGCACGATGTTGACGCCCACCTTCTCGTCGCCCTCGACCTCCTTTGCCAGCCTGTCGAGCATGGCGAGGCAGCGCAGGTACGCGACTCCGCCGCCGGGGACGATGCCCTCCTCGACCGCTGCGCGGGTCGCGTGCAGCGCGTCCTCGACCCGGGCCTTCTTCTCCTTCATCTCGGTCTCGGTGGCCGCGCCGATGTTGATCACCGCCACGCCGCCCACCAGCTTGGCGAGCCGCTCCTGGAGCTTCTCCTTGTCGTAGTCGCTGGTGGTCTCCTCGACCTGCGCCCGGATCTGCTTCACCC
>DATKKO010000163.1:0-2484 GCA_035542955.1 Terriglobales bacterium | reverse complement strand
GCGTTCAACAAGCTGTGCGTGCTGGCCGGCGCCGCGGTGGGATTCGCGGTGGGCCACTCGCTGGGCGGCGCGGTCGCCGGCCTGCTGATCGGCACCGCGGTGAGCCTGTGCGGCACGGTCCTGCTGCTCGGGCGGCTCGGCGCGCCGATCGCCGCGCGCTGGGATCGCGCCTGGAATCGCGCGCTGCTCGCGCAGAGCCTGCCGCTGGTCGTCTCCTGGATCTTCTGGAACCTCTACGACAACCAGGACGTGGTCGTGCTCGCGTACCTGGGCCTGCCCTCCGCCTCGGTCGGGCACTTCGCGGCCGCGATGAAGCTGATCGACGCGCTGCGCGGGGCGCCGGTCCTCATCGCCGGGGCCGTGTTCCCGATCCTCTCGGTCGGCGCGCGCGACGGCGCCGACCATTTCGCGCGCGTGGCGATGTTCCTGCTGCGCGCCGCGCTCTCCGCGGCCCTGCCCGTGGCGGTGGCGGCGTGGGCGCTGGCTCCGGCCCTCGTGCGCTGGATCTACGGCCCGGGCTTCGAGCCCGCCGCCGGCGTGCTGCGGATCGCGGGCTGGGCGGTGATCGGCATCTTCCTGAACCACGCGCTCATCAACCTGCTGGTCGCGCTCGATCTCCAGCGCTGGACCGTCGCGGGCGCGGCCGGCGCGGCCGTGGTGAACCTGGCCGCCCTGCTGATCCTGACCCCGCCCTTCGGTCTGCGGGGCGCGGCGGCGTCCCTCGTGATCAGCGAGGGCGTGTTCCTCGCGATCAACATCGCGGTGCTGCGCGGCCACACGGCGGGGCTGCTCGGCCCGCTGGCGCTCGGCGCGCTGCAGCCGCTCGCGGCCAGCGGCCTGATGGGGGCCTTCCTCGTCTGGGTCGCCGCGGCCTGGCACCCGCTCGCGGCGGGCGCGGCCGGACTGGCGTTGTACGTGGTCGCGCTCGCGGCGCTCGGCGGGCTGCGCTTCGCGCGCTGGAGGCCGGCGTGAGGGACCGGCTCGCGATCGTGATCGTGAGCTACGAGGCGCGGGAGCATCTCGCGCGCTGTCTCCGCTCGATCGCGAAGAACGCGCCGCCCTTCCCCGTGAGCGTGATCGTGGTGGACAACGCCTCGCGCGACGGCAGCCCCGAGATGGTGCGGAGCGAATTCCCCGACGTCACGCTCATCGCGAATCAGGAGAACCGCGGCTTCGGCCCGGCCTGCAACCAGGGCTGGCGCGCGAGCGATTCGGATCACGTGCTGCTGCTCAACAGCGACACCGAGGTGCTGCCGGGGTCGCTCGAAGGCATGGTGAACGCGCTCGACGCGCGGCCGCGGAGCGGCGTGCTCACGCCTCTGGTGGTGGACGGACGTGGCGAGGTGATCCAGATGTCGTGGGGATGGGAGCCGCTGTTCTGGGGCGAGATCCTGCAGAAGACCTTCTCGCCCCGCGCGCTCGAGCGCAGCCGCTGGCGGCGCGCTCTCGTCCGCCGCCTCCAGCGGCGGGAGTGCCGCGCCGCGATCCTGTGCGGCGCCGCGCTGCTCGTGCGCCGCGAGGCTCTCGAGCAGGTGGGCGGCATGGACGAGGGCTACGTCTTCTATCTCGAGGACTCCGATCTCTGCACGCGGCTGCGGAAGGCGGGCTGGCTGGCCACGTTCCATCCGGGCGAGAGCATCGTCCATCACCTCGGCAAGTCCTCGGCCTCGCAGCCGGCGAGGGCCGCTCTGCTCTTTCACCAGAGCCAGCTCCTCTACTACCGCCGGCACGGCAGCGCCCTCGACCGCCTGCTCGTGGGGATCTACCTGCGGCTGCGCTTCTGGCGCGCGTACCTCCCCACCCGCGAGCTGGAGGCGCGCGAGTTCCACCGCAAGCTGCGCGGCGTGCTCGCCGGGCGCGAGCGGATCGCGCTGTGAGTGCGCCGCCGCGATCAGAGCGGAACGCATGAGGATCGCGGTCGACGCGCGCAAGATCCGCGACGGCGGCATCGGCTCGTACATCCGTGGCCTGCTGGGCGCGCTCGGGACCGCGTCCGGCGGGCACGAGATCACGGCGCTGCTCGCGCCCGGCGAGATCGGCCGCACACGCTGGCCGGGCCCCGTGCGCGAGATCCCGGTGCGCGCGGGGAAGTACGGATTCACCGAGCACGTCGTCGTGCCGCGCGCCGCGCGCCGCGCGGGCGCCGACCTGCTGCACGCGCCGCACTACACGCTGCCGCTCGGCTGGAGCGGGCCGTCGGTCGTGACGATCCACGACCTGACCCACATCCGCTACGGCCGCCTCTTCCCTCCCGGCGCGGCCGCGTACGCGCGCGCGATCGCGGGCGCGGCGGCGAGGAGAGCCCGCTGCGTGATCGTGGATTCGAGCTTCGGCCGCGACGAGGTCGCGCGCTGGCTCGGCGTGCCGGCCGACAAGGTGCGCGTGATCCCGCTCGGCGTCTCGCCGGCGTTCGCGCCCGCCTCGGGCGAGCAGATCGCGGCCCTGCGCGCGAAGCGTCGACTGCCCGCGCACTACCTGCTCTAC
>DATKKO010000162.1:0-5189 GCA_035542955.1 Terriglobales bacterium | reverse complement strand
TGAGCAGTCCGACCAGGCGGCTCGCGCCCGAGCGGATCGCGGCCCGGATCGGCGTTCCCGTGCGGAGCACGACCGAGACCGGACCGCCGTCCTCGGATCTGCGACCGACCTCGCGGCCCCCGGCCCACACCACGGCGTGACGCGGCTCGTCGTAGTCCAGCCAGACGACCGCGCCGCGCGCCTGCGCCTCGTCGGTGGGCCTCGGATCGGCGGTGCGGATCGCGTGGATCGAGGCGCCGGTGGCCCACCACACCGTGCCCGGGCTCGCGGCGCGCACCCGGCTTCGCGTCAGGTCCGAGGCCCGGAACACACGCCAGCGATGGGCGAGAGGATAGAGCAGGTAGGTGCCCGCCGACGCCGACTTGCTGATCATCACGTCCGGGTGGGCCAGCTCCATCGTGTTCACGGGCTGGTCCTCCACGAGATCGCCCTCCTGCTCGTACGGCCCGGTGACGTCGGTCGCGAGCTGCCCCGGCAGGACCGGGTTGAAGTACTGCATGTGCTGTCGGAGCACGATCGCGTCGACGAGGTAGATGGGCGCGGGCGCCAGCAGATCGAGATGGACCGGCAGGGCCTTGCACACCGCGAAGCCGGCGCCGCCGTCGGCCGACACGGCCGCGATGCCGTCGTTGTAGCCGAAGACCACGGCGCGGCTGTCGGGCGTCCACTCGAGCGTGTTGCAGTCGAGCCGGCGCATGAAGGCGCCCGGCTGCACCAGCCGGACCCCGGCGTAGTCGACGTCCTCGATCGTGGGCACGCCGGGCTCCGAGTGCAGCCGGCCGTACTTCTCGGGCTCGAGCGCGAAGTAGCGCACGCGCACGCGCGGGCCGTTCGCGCCGTCCACCCACAGGCGCGTGGTGTCCTGGTCGTCGCCGCGGGTGAGCCAGGCCAGCCGCTCCCCGTCGGGGCTCACGCGCGCGCGGACGACGTGCTGCCCGCCGGCCGCCCGCCAGAGCGTCTCGCGCGTGGCGAGATTGAAGGGAGCGCGCAGCAGCGAGCCGTCCGCCCCGAAGAACACGAATCGGCCGGTGTCGGCCGCGAACACGTCGCTCCACGACGCGGCGTGCGCGAACGCGCCCGACGTGACGAGGACGCCCGCGACGAGCAGCGCCCATGCGGTTCTCATGATGCCTCCATCGCCCGGCGCAGGGATTCGCAGGCCCAGCGCCAGGCCTCTTCCGCCTTCACGGGTCCGGAGGCTCCGACCTGGATCAGGTCGGCCGAGCCTCCGCCCTTTCCTTCCGCTCGCTCGATCAGGCCGGGAAGCAGCGCGCGCAGATCGGGCTCGGCAACCCCGCGCGTACGCTCGCCGGAATCACGAGCGTCGCCGGGGCGCTCGCCCCGAGACCCGCGTGCCCGGCCCGCGATCACCACGGGATCCGGTGCCGCCGCGCCCACCACGACCCACGGGGCGCCCGCCTCCAGCGACTTCAGCGCGAGCATGCGCGCCTCGCCGCGCGGCCGGCTCGCGTCGAACACGGCCACGCCGCGCGGCGGATCGCCCGCGCGCTCGCGCGCCTCGGCCTCGATCAGGCGCCCGGTGAGCCCCGCCATGCGCTTGCGCAGCTCGTCGCGCTCGAGCGCGGCGCGTTCGAGCTGCGCGATCAGCTCGCGGTCCTTCAGCGTGCGCCGGCGCGCGGCCTCCACCATCTCCTCGACGCGCCAGGCGTGATCCCGCCAGGCCCGCGCGCCGCACAGGAACTCGAATCGCTCGTGGCCCCGCACCTTCTCCCACCGCAGAACCTTGATGCACCCGATCTCGCCGGTGCGCCGGACGTGCGTGCCGCCGCACGCGGAGGCGTCCCACTCGGGCACCTCGACCACACGGATGGGTCCGCTCACGGCCGGGGCCTTCCGCAGGACGAAGCGGCGCGCGCCCTCCTCGTCGATCCAGTGGAGCCGCACCGGCCGGTCCTCCCAGACCACGCGGTTCGCGGCCTCCTCGACCCGCAGGACCAGCGGCCAGTCCGCATCGGCGAGCTCGACCTCGATCACGCTCCGTTCCTCGCCGAGCGTCGACGAGAGCGTCGGCGCGTCGGCGATCCTCTCGAACGCGGCCGAGAGCACGTGCTGACCCGAGTGCTGCTGCATGGCGTCGAAGCGCCGCGGCCAGTCCACCTCGGCCTCGATCTCGCCGGACGGAGAGCCCGCACCCTCGACCAGGTGCCAGATGCGTCCGTCCTCCGCGACCCGCACGTCCACGACGCGCCTGCCGTCGAGGGTGCCGCGGTCGGAGGTCTGCCCTCCCCCTTCGGGATAGAAGCAGGTGCGGTTCAGCTCGACCCCGATCCCTTCCGGACGCGGCTCGACGGCCTCGACCCGCGCGCGGAAGCGCGTCGTGTAGGGATCGCCGTAGTAGAGCCGCTCCGTGCCCATGTCGCGATCCTCACGTCTCTTCGCGGCGGATGCCGTATTCGCGGAGCTTCCGCCACAGCGTCGTGCGCGAGATGCCGAGCTGCCGCGCCGCCGCGGTCGCGTTGCCGCGGTGCCGCGCGAGCACCCGCCGGATGTGTTCCTCCTCGACGCGGGCGAGGGACCACTCGTCGCGGGGAGCGGAGGCCGCGGGCGCGTGGCCCGCCGGGGATCCGGCGGAGGCCGGCGCTCCGGCCGGGATCGGCGCCGCCCCGGCCGCGGCCGCGCGCATGGACTCGGGAGCGGCCGGGGCCCACCCCGCGCTCTCGGGCGCGATGCGCGGGAACATGCGCGGCGAGCGGACCGCCACGGGCAGGTCCGCGGGCCGGATCACGCGCCCCTCCGCCACCGCCACCGCGTGCTCGATCGCGTTCTCCAGCTCGCGGACGTTGCCCGGCCAGTCGTATCGCTCGAGCCACGCCTCCGCCTCGGCATCGAACCGCAGCGGTCCGCGGCCGGTGCGGCGCGCGCTCTCGTCGAGAAAGTACGAAGCGAGCAGGCCGATGTCCTCGCGCCGCTCGCGCAGCGGCGGCAGCTCGATCTGCACCACGTTCAGCCGGTAGTAGAGATCGAGGCGGAACCGCCCGGCTTCGGCCTCGGCCAGCAGGTTGCGATGGGTGGCCGCGATCACGCGCACGTCGACGATGCGCAGCGCGTTGTCCCCGAGACGACGCAGCTCGTTGCTCTCGAGCGTGCGGAGCAGCTTCACCTGGGTCGTGAGCGGAATGTCCCCGACCTCGTCGAGGAACAAGGTGCCTCGGTCGGCGCTCTCGATCAGACCCGCGCGGTCGTTGGCGGCGCCCGTGAACGCGCCCTTCGCGAATCCGAACAGCTCGCTCTCGATCAGCGAGTCCGGGAGGGCACCGATGTTGACGGCGACGAACGGCCCTCCAGCCCGGCGCGACTGCAGGTGGATGGAGCGGGCGATCAGCTCCTTGCCCGTCCCGCTCTCGCCGAGCAGGAGCACGCTGCTGTCCGTCGGCGCCACCTTGGCGACGAGCCGGAAGATCCGCTGCATCTTGGGGCTCGCCCCGACGATGTTGCGCAGGAACGGATCCCGTCCGGCCGTCTGGGGCCCGTGGGCTCGGCCCGCGCGATCCTGGCCGGTCATGATGGGCATCTCGATCTCCCCGAGCGGACCTCGACTGTTTCAAAATGCCACACTTGGTCGTACCGGTCAAGGGGGGGGCGAAACCTTAATTACGTCTGGGAAGGGGGCTGACCGGGCCAGGCTCCGTCTGAGAACTCCCCGGACCCGCCTGCGGCGGGTGCCCCCGCGCCGAGTTTCCAGACGTCTAGCGGCCGGCCATGCCGCCCGTGGCGAAGAACGGACCCGCCTCCTGGATCTGCGGCTCCTCCACCTCGACCAACCGCAGGTAGAAGAAGGTCCACGCGTACTGGAACACCGGGAGCAGGGCGATGAGGAGCAGCGAGAATCCGGCGAGGATGATCGGCAGCGAGGGCGGCCGGCTGGGGATCGCATAGACCAGCGCGGCGACGAACCAGAACGCCAGCACGATCAGCACCGAGCCCGCGACCATCTCGAACCAGCGCTCGAACCGGCCGCGGGCGAGATGGAACGAGTGCTCGATCGCTCCGGCGAGATTGCGGTCGTTGAGCACCACGGCCTCGGTGGCGAATGCCAGCTTGTAGCCGAGGTAGAGCCCGGGCAGGAAGAGCGCGGGGAAGGCGACGAACAGCGCGAGATTGCGCGTGAGCTCGGTCACGTAGAGCCAGGGCAGCCGGCGCAGGCCCCGCCGGTAGCACTCGAGCGCCGGCGCGGGCGGCACTCCGTGCGGTGTGTTGAACACCGAGCGCGCGCGGAAGCGGAGCATCGCGTCCACCTCCCACGACGTCACCGATCCGCCGATGGTCACGATCGCGAGGCCGAGCACGAGCCCCGGCGTGGAGCGCCCGGAACGGCTTGTCATCACCATGCCCGCCGCGATCCACGGCGCTCGCAGCAGGAACGGCACGATGAGCGAGTGCCAGGGATCGCGCAGCATCGTGAGGTCGAATGCCAGCGCGAACGCGTGGCGCATCGAGACCGGGCGGCGCAGAGCGTGTCGGAACATGGAGATCGATCCGGGCTCCTCACGACCCCGCTGCCGTGGACGAGATCGGAACCCCGATCCCGTGGCCATCCGGCACCGCCGCACCTCGACGGGGGGACCACGCGCCTGCGTCGCGGCGCGCCCCGTTCTCGTGTCCGGCGCCCATCGAACATCCTCGCGACGCGGGTCGTGACGAACTCGGACTGCGGCGATTGACACTAGGGAGGGGCCTCCCTACTGTCAAGGCGCATGGCGCGCAGACTCTCGCATCTCGACGCGGCCGGCCGCGTGCACATGGTGAACGTGAGCCGCAAGCGCGTCACCACGCGGGAGGCGGTCGCGCGCGGCAAGGTGTTCATGCACCGGGACACGTTCGATCTGCTGCGCTCCGGCCGCGCGTCCAAGGGCGACGTTCTCGCCACCGCCCACGTCGCCGGCGTGATGGCGGCGAAGAGCACGAGCCGCCTGATCCCGCTCGCGCATCCCATCGCTCTCGACACGATCGATCTTGGCTTCTCGTTCGACTCGCAGGGACCCTCGATCGAGATCGAGTCCCGCGTGCGCACCCGCGGCCCCACCGGCGTGGAGATGGAGGCGCTCACGGCCGTGACCGTGGCCGCGCTCACCATCTACGACATGCTGAAGGCCGTGGATCGCGGCATGGTGATGGGCGAGTTCGCGCTCTGGGAGAAGCGCGGCGGGCGGAGCGGCGTGTTCCGCCGC
>DATKKO010000161.1:0-7914 GCA_035542955.1 Terriglobales bacterium | reverse complement strand
CGTCGAGCTGCCCCTGGTCTACGCGGGCCTCAAGCACGAGGAGCGCCGGAATCGCGCCAAGCAGGCCCTCGAGACGGTGGGCCTCGGCGACCGCATGCGTCATCGGCCGAACGAGCTCTCCGGCGGACAGCGCCAGCGCGTCGCCATCGCGCGCGCGCTCGTGAACCGCCCGAGCATCATCCTCGCGGACGAGCCGACCGGGAACCTCGACACGGCGACCGGGGAGGAGATCATGACCGCCTTCGAGGCCATCTGGCGCCAGGGCAACACCGTGATCCTGGTCACGCACGAGGCCGACATCGCGGCCCATGCCCACCGCACCGTGCGCATGCGCGACGGTCACATCGAGAGCGACGCCGTGCGCCCGGCGCGCGCGGCCGCGGCGCCGGCCCGTCCCGCATGAACCTCCGCGAGAGCGTCGGCATCGCCCTCGGCGCGCTGCGCGCGAACAAGCTGCGCTCCCTCCTCACCCTGCTGGGCACGATCATCGGCGTGGGCGCCGTGGTCTTCGTGCTCTCGGTGGTCGAGGGCCTGAACCAGTACGTCTCCTCGAAGATCCTCGGCGCGGGCTCGAATGTCTTCTGGGTGGACAAGTTCGGCGACGTGATGACCGAGGAGGCGTTCGAGGATGCGATCAAGCGCCCCGACATCACGCTCGACGACGCGGACGCGCTGCGACTCGGCATGCGCCACGCCGCGATGGTCGTGGGCGGCGCGCGGGCGATCGTGCCGGTGCGACACCGGGACAAGCTGGCCCGCGGCGTGGACCTCGCCGGCCGCAGCGCCGGCTACGAGGTGGTGGAGGATCTCACCATCGACCGTGGCCGGCATCTCACGGACCTCGACGACCGCCGGCGTCGGCCGGTGTGCGTGCTGGGCCCCGAGGTCGTGGACCAGATCTTCCCCGGCATCGATCCGATTGGCCAGCAGGTGCGGGTCGGCGACCAGACCTTCGAGGTCGTGGGGGTGACGAAGCCCAAGGGCAAGATCATGGGCCGCAGCCAGGACCATTTCGTGGCGGTCCCGGTGCACGCCTTCGAGAAGTACTGGCGGGCGCGCTTCAGCTACGAGATCCAGATCAAGAGCGTGGACCAGGCGTCGCTCCCGCTCGCGGTGCAGGAGGCGCGCAACATCATGCGCGCCCGCCACCACCTGCCCCCGGGCCGGCCTGACAACTTCGGCATCACCACGGCCGACACCTGGATGGACATCTACCGCAAGATCACGGGCGGCGTGTTCGCCCTCACCATCGGGGTGGCCGCGATCGCGATGCTGGTGGGCGGGATCGTGATCATGAACATCATGCTGGTCTCGGTCACGGAGCGCACCCGCGAGATCGGCGTGCGCAAGGCGCTCGGCGCGCGCCGACGCGACGTGCTGGTGCAGTTCCTGGTCGAGGCCGCGACGCTCTCGGTCTCCGGGGGCCTGACCGGCGCCATCGGCGGGGCCGTGCTCGCCCTGCTCGCGAGCCTGGTGCCGCCCCATCTGCCCGCCGCCGTCAGCATCCCCGCCCTGATCATGGGCGTGGTGCTGTCGTGCGCGGTCGGCGTGTTCTTCGGCTCCTATCCCGCCTGGCGCGCCTCGCGCCTCGATCCCATCGAGGCGCTGCGGTACGAGTGAGTGATGGAAGCCCGCCTGGTCTACGAGTCCTTCCGCATGTCGCTCCAGGCGCTGGCGGCGAACCGCATGCGCTCGCTGCTCGCCCTGCTCGGCATCGTCATCGGCGTGGCGACCGTGATCGGGATGGTGGCGCTGGTGAACGGCTTCCAGCGCTCGGTCGAGCAGAGCATCCGCTCGATGGGCACGAACACCATCTACATCCACCGCATCCGCCCCTCGGTGAGCTTCGGTGACAACGACATTCCCGACAGCCTCAGGCAGCGGAAGGCGTTCTCGGTCGAGGACGGCAAGGCCATCGTGGCCGGCGCCCCCGCGGTGCGCGCGGTGGCGACCATGATGTTCGACTACGTGGGCCTGCGCCTGGGCTACCGGGGCAAGCTCACCCGCGGCACCAACGTGCAGGGCACGGACGAGAACTACCTGGTCGTCCACGGCTTCGAGATCGCGCGCGGGCGCGACCTGAACCCGCAGGACGTGGCGCGGCGGTCGAACGTGGTCGTGCTCGGCCCGAGCGCGACGGAGAAGCTGTTCGGGAACCGCAACCCGCTCGGCCAGACCGTGCGCGTCGGCTCGATCCCGTTCACCGTGATCGGCGAGTACGCCCCCAAGGGCAAGATGCTCGGGCAGGATCTGGACAACTCCGCCTGCATGCCCTACACGACCATGACCAAGTACTTCGCGCCGCCGCCGACCGCCCCGCCCTGGGTGCCACGGCGCGGCGAGGTCTTCCTGCACGCGGTCGCCGTGTCGCCCGACCGTAACGAGGAGGCGCAGCAGCAGATCATCGACATCATGCGCGTGCGCCGCCACCTGCCCAGCAACAAGCCGAACAACTTCGCGGTCTTCACCGACGAGTCGATCGTGGCCCTGGTGAACAGCATCACCGGCGGCATCGTGCTCGTCATGGTGCTCATCTCCGGCGTGTCGCTGCTCGTGGGCGGGATCGGGGTGATGAACATCATGCTGGTCGCCGTCACCGAGCGCACGCACGAGATCGGCATCCGCAAGGCGGTGGGCGCCCGCAGCTCGGCGATCCTCGCGCAGTTTCTGATCGAGGCCATCCTGCTCACGGCGGCCGGGGGGGCGCTGGGCGTGGCCATCGGCTGGGCGATCGCCGCCGTCGTAAAGGCCGCGACGCCGCTGTCGACCTACGTCTCACCCTGGTCGGTGATCGTGGGGCTCGTGTTCTCCGCGGCCGTGGGGCTCTTCTTCGGCGCGTACCCCGCCATGCGCGCCGCGCGCCTCGATCCCGTCGAGTCCCTGCGCTACGAGTGAAGCGGGCCGGGCCCGACGGGGCCCGCGCCCATGCCTCCCGGCGTCGCTGCGGGACGCGCCGCGGCACCCGTGCTACCCTGCCTCCGGGCCGAACGAGGCCGCGGGCCGCGGAAGACGGGCCGCCCGGGAGCCGTCCATGATGGGCCAGCGGCTGGCGCACTACGAGCTGCTCGAGGTGCTCGGCGAAGGCGCGACGGGAGTCGTCTACCGTGCCCGTGACCTCCATCTCGATCGGCTCGTCGCGCTCAAGCTGATCGCGCCCGCCGGATCGCGCGCCACGCGCGCCGGCCTCGCGCGCGAGGCGCGCGCCGCCTCGGCCCTGAACCACCCGAACATCCTGACGATCTTCGAGCTGGAGCCGGAGGGCGACCGGCCGTTCATCGCCATGGAGCTCGTCGAAGGGCCGGACCTGCGGCGCCGGATCGCGGCCGGCCCCCTCGAGCCGCACGTCGCCGTCCCGATCGCGATCCAGATCGCGCGCGGACTCGGGGCGGCCCATCAGCGTGGCATCGTGCATCGCGATCTGAAGCCGGCGAACGTGCTGATCGGAAGCGACGGGACCGTGAAGGTCGGCGACTTCGGGTTGGCGCACGGGACCGGCATCGATGCCACCATGAGCAGCGGCGGCTGGCTGGGGACGCCGCACTACATGGCGCCCGAGCAGGCGCAGGACCGGGCACCCGATCCGCGAAGCGACATCTTCTCGCTGGGCGCGGTGCTCTACGAGATGCTCTCGGGGGAGCGCGCGTTCCCGGGGGACACCGCCCTCGGCGTGCTGTACGCGATCGTGAACGAGACCCCCCGGTCCCTCGACGACCCAGCCTTCGCGGTGCCCGGCGCGCTGGCGCGGGTCGTCGCGCGCTGCCTGGAGAAGGACCCACGCGCACGGTTCGGGTCCATGACGGAGGTGATCCGGGCGCTCGAGGCGTCGAGCGAGGAACAGCCGGCCGCAGGGCGAACGGAACGGGCCGCGCTCGGGACCGCCTCCGTGCGCGGCGAGTTCGTGGGTCGCCGGCCGCAGCTCGAGGTCGTGCTCGCGGCGCTCGCGTCGGTCCGCGCGGGCCGGGGCGGCACCATCGTGGTGCGCGGCGAGTCCGGCGTGGGCAAGACCCGTCTGGTGGCGGAGGCGGCCGAGCGGGCGCGCCGGATGGGGTTCGACGTGTTCTCGGGACGCTGCTTCGATCGCGACGCGTCCTCCCCGTACCAGGCATATGCCTCCGCTCTGATCGCGGGGCTGCGCGGCGTGGGCGAGCCGGTCCTGCGCGCCCGGGCGGCCGCGAGCGGGATCGACCTCGCGCCCCGCCTCGAGGGCTTGCGCGGGCTGCTCGAGCGAGGGGACCCGAGCCCGGGGCTGGCGGGGCGGGAACAGCTCTGGGGAACCGTGCTCCAGCTGCTGCGCGTCCTGGCCGCGGATCGACCGGTGCTCCTGTGGATCGACGACCTTCACTGGGCAGGGGCCTCGACGCTGGGCCTCTTCTCGTACCTGGCGAGGAACTCCGGCGAGGTGCGGATGCTGCAGCTCGCCACGATGCGCGCGGTCGGGAGCGACGCGCCGGAGGCGGCCGACGAGGCGCTGCGGGACCTCCGCATCGAGGGGGCGATCGAGACCGTGGACCTCGCGCGCCTGGAGGCGGAGGAGGAATCGAGCCTGCTGGGGCGCCTCCTGCCGGACGGGGCGCTCGACCACGAGCTGGACATGCGCCTGCGGGCGCTCGCCCAGGGCCATCCTCTCTTTCTGGTGGAGCTCGTGAAGCTCGTGCGCTCGCAGGGCCTGATCCGCCTCGAGGAGGGGACCTGGCGGCTGGCGGATCAGACGCAGCGGCTCCCGATCCCGGAGCGCGTGCACGACGTGATCGTGCGACGCCTCGAGCGCGTCGAGCGGAGCGACCGCGAGCTGCTCGAGGCGGCCGCCTGCGTGGGCGCGGGCTTCGATTCCGAGGTCCTGCCCGAGCTGCTCGGGAGGTCCAGAGTCGAGGTGCTGCGCGCTCTCCAGCGGCTTGAGCGCGAGCACGGACTCCTGCGTCACGAGGACCGGCGCTATCGCTTCGATCATCCGCTCATCCATCAGCTGGTGATCGAGAGCCTGCTTCCCGAGCTGCGTCAGGAGATCCATCGCGAGATCGCCGACCGGCTCGAGGCGCGCGCGAGTGGAGACGAGTCGGCCGCTGCGCTCGCGCATCATCGGCTCGAGGCGGGCGAGCCGGACCGGGCCCTGGACCCGCTGCTGCGCGCGGCGGAACGCGCACGGCGCCTGCAGGCGGGCGAGGAGGCTCTGGCGCTCTTCGAGCGGGCGGCTTCGGCTCTCGATGCGGACGAGGTGTCGACGCGCGCGATGGAGATCCGCGGCGGGCTGGGCGAGGTGCTGCTGCGGCTCGGCCGTCCCATGGACGCCGAGGGCCACCTCGAGCGCATGCGGGAGCTGGCGCGAGCCCTGGGCGACGCGCGCGGTTTCGCCGAGGCGCTGCGCCGGCAGGCCGAGCTCCTGCGGGCCACGGGCCGCGCGGAGGAAGCGATGGCACGGTGCCGGGAGGCGCTCGCGATGGTCACCGGACCCGGGGACGGGCGCGAGCGCGCCGGGATCCTAAACACGTTCGCGGCGGCGCTGGCGAACAGAGGCGCGTTCTCCGAGGCGGCGACGCGCGCCGACGAGGCGCTCGCGCTCGCCCGGGGGACGGGGGACCGGCTCGCGGAGGCGGCGAGCCTCACCGCGAGCGGCATCGCGCGCTTCCACCTCGGTGACTTCGAGGCGGCGGGGGAGAGGCTCGAGACGGCGCTCGCGGTGCAGCGCTCGCTCGGCGACCTCGCCGGCGTCAGCGCCACGCTCACACAGCTCGGCCCGATCTACCACCGGCGCGGGGACTCGGGTCGCGCCATCGCCGCGATGCGCGAGGCCGTCGACGTCAAGGCGCGGATCGGGGATCGGCGCAGCCTGCCGGGCACCCTGAATTTCCTCGGGGACATCCACCGGGACCTGTTCGACATCGAGCGCGCCCTGACGCTGCACCAGCGTGCGCTCGATCTGGCCCGCGGGCAGCGGAACCGGGGCGCCGAGTGCGACAACCTGCGCGATCTGGGGGCCGACCACCTCGCGGGTGGCGGCCGGGGGGAGGCCGGGCGCCGGCTGCGCGAGGCGCTGGATCTCGCGCGCGCGATCGGGCACACGTGGTACGAGGCGCGGAGCTGCGCCGCGCTGGCCGAGCTGGCGCTCGACGCGGATCGCGCGGACGAGGCCGCGGACTGGTCCTCGCGGGCGCTCGAACGGGCACGGACGCTCGCGGCCCGCGAGCCCACGGCCGAGGCCCTGTGGGTGCGCTCGCGGGCGCTGGATCGTACCGGGTCGGCCGAAGAGGGCCGGGTGATGCTGGAGGACGCGATCGCGCGGACACGCGAGCTCGGGCACCTCCCGCTGCTCTGGCGGATGCTCCTCGATCGGGCGTCACGGAGCGAGGACGAGCGCGCGGCCGCCGCCCGCCGCGAGGCGCGCGCGATCGTCGAACGCATCGTGTCCGGGCTGGAGGACGCCGACGCGCGCGATCGCCTGCTCACCGCGGCTCCCGTGCGCGATCTCCTCGTCCCGGCCGGGGGACGGCAGCGCCCGCTCAGCCTTCCTTGAGCGCGCTGCTAGAATGCGGGGGATGAGTCCCCGCACGCGCGCCTCCCGCCGGCTCCGAGCCACCCTCCCGTCCCCGCCTCCGTCGGCCGACGGCGCGGGACGGGCGCACGGTCTTCGCGACATCGTGATCCGGGGCGCGCGGGAGCACAACCTCCAGAACCTCGATCTCCGTCTGCCCCGGCAGAGCCTGATCGTGGTGACGGGCGTGTCGGGATCCGGCAAGTCCTCGCTCGCCTTCGACACGCTCTACGCGGAGGGCCAGCGCCGCTACGTGGAATCGCTCTCCGCGTACGCGCGGCAGTTCCTCGGGCAGATGGAGAAGCCCGACGTGGACTCGATCGAGGGGCTCTCGCCGGCGATCGCCATCGAGCAGCGCAGCGCCGGATCGAATCCGCGCTCGACCGTGGCCACGATCACCGAGGTCTACGACTACCTCCGGCTGCTCTTTGCCCGGCTCGGCGTGCAGCACTGCCCCACGTGCGACACGCCCATGCGCCGCCAGAGCGTGCAGGAGATCGTGGACGCGGTGGCCGCGCGCTTCGCCGGCGCCCGCGTGGCCCTGCTCGCCCCGCTGGTGCGCGGCAAGAAGGGCGAGTACCGCAAGGAGCTGGAAGCCGTGCGCCGGCAGGGCTACCTGCGTGCCCGCATCGACGGCGGATGGGTCGAGCTCGACGAGCCGCCGAAGCTCGGGCGCTATCGGCGGCACGACGTCGACGTGGTGGTGGACCGCCTCACCGTGGAGGAGGCGGCGCGCTCGCGGCTGGCGGAGTCCGTCGAGACCGCGGTCAAGCTGGGCGACGGGCTCGTGGCCGTGACCCGGGCCGACGCGTCCCGAGGTGCGGAGGAGGACCTGCTCTTCAGCCAGGGCGCCGCGTGCCCGAAGTGCGGAACCAATGTGCCCGAGCTCCAGCCGCGCAGCTTCTCGTTCAACTCCCCGTTCGGGGCCTGCCCCGAGTGCGAGGGCCTGGGGAGCAGGCCGAAGGTGGACGTGGAGCGCGTGGTGCCGGATTCCGACCTCTCGATCGAGGAGGGCGCCATCGTCGCGTGGGGCGACGCGCACGGCACCTGGGTGGGGGGCACGCTCCGCTCGCTGGCCCGGCGTTACGGCTTCGACTTGAAGCAGCCGTGGAAGAAGCTGCCGCAGAAGGTGCGGGATCTCGTGCTCCACGGCAGCGGGGGCGAGGAGGTCCGCTTCGAGTACCGCATGCGCCGGGGGTCCTCGTGGGTGCACACCGGGGCCTTCGAAGGGGTGATCCCGAACCTCGAGCGGCGCTATCGCGAGACCACGAGCGAGCACGTGCGGCGCTGGATCCACAGCCTGATGAACCCCAAACCCTGCCCGGCCTGCGGCGGCCGCCGGCTCAAGCCCGAGAGCCTCGCGGTGCGCGTGGCGGGTCAGAGCATCG
>DATKKO010000160.1:0-10000 GCA_035542955.1 Terriglobales bacterium | reverse complement strand
CCGGCAAGCGAAAAGGCAGCCAAGCAAGTGAGCTCTCACTCACTGCCAGGCTGCCTTCTCCCGAGAGAACAAGGGGTGACCGGGAAGAACCCCTATGCCCTCCCGGCTTCGTTGACCGGGCGTATTTGGTTTTTTGCTACGGACTACGAACCACTACTCATCAACGAATCACCGACCGTTGTTGAGGCTGACTCTCACCCCCTGTCTGGTTGGGCCTGTCGAACGGCCTCTGAACTACGGGTACGAGCTAACTGAACTCTGCAAGGTCCCGTAGGACCCGACCCCTTCGAACCCTCGCCGCGCGACCGCCGGAAGAGCGGTCCTCAGGCGGCCGGCCGCGGATGGAGGTGCAGGACTCGCGTCCGGTCGCCTGAGGCACAGGCCCGATGTCCCCTGGGCCCGTCTGCGACGCTCTACCCAGCCCTGCGGCTGGTCCCGTATCCGAGTCTGCCCTCAGCAGCTTGCGTGCCATCCATCAAGGTCTGGCAAAGCAAAATGGCACGACCGACAACTCTAGGATTACCAACGAGCTTCGGTTCGACTGCGACGGGCACCGGGCTACTCGGTCCACCCACGCAGCCTGGAGTGTTACCCCCTCCTGGTAACAACTCCGGGCGTCGCACCGACCGAACTCGTTAGACCGTAGTCAATTCTCATGGTGTTACCTCGAGGGTGACAGCGCGACGCGTGGGAGGGCCAGAGGTAACACATCGTTCGCCCGAACGAGCCCCGAGCTGCCCGATGCACCCGCGATGGGCCGCACGCCATCCACCGAGCCGGTCGCGAGGAATGGAAAGGGGGCGGATCTCTCCGCCCCCTCGGGGATATGGCGACCGTTCAGGGCAACGTGATGTTCAGGCGCTTCAGTCTGGCGTAGAGGGTCTTGCGGCTGATGCCCATCAGCTCCGCGAGACGCGACTTGTTGCCGCCCGCCTGCCGATACGCCGCCAGGATCGCGGCCCGCTCCCGATTCCCGTTCTCGCCCGCGTCACGCGGCGGCGGAACCTGCGAAAGGAACGGAAGCAGAATGGCCGCGTCCAGTCGCTGATCGGAGGCGTACAGCGCCACGACCCGCTTCATCACGTTCTCGAGCTCCCTCACGTTCCCCGGCCACGCGTACGAGAGCAGGACGGCCTCGGCGTCCGCCGTGAGCTGCGGGCCATCGAGTCCGCCATAGAACGCGAGGAAGTGCCGCGCGAGCGGGATCACGTCGTCGAGCCTCTCGCGCAGCGGCGGCACTCGGATCTCGATCTCGTTCAGCCGGAACAGGAGGTCGCGCCGGAACAGCCGCTCCCCCTCGCCGCTGCGCAGCTCGCGGTTCGTGGCGGAGATGATCCGGACGTCGGCGCGCCGGATCTTGGTCTCGCCGAGGCGGAGATACTCGCCGCTCTCGAGGAAGCGCAGCAGTGTGACCTGCACGTCGTGCGGAAGCTCGCCGACCTCGTCGAGGCACAGCGTGCCGCCATCGGCCGCCTCGACCAGCCCGCCCGCGTCCGCGTGCGCGCCGGTGAAGGCGCCCTTGCGGTGTCCGAAGAGCTGGCTGAGCGCCAGCTCGGCCCGCAGCGCGCCGCAGTTCACGGCGAGGAAGGGCTGGTCCCTGCGCGGCGAGAGCGCGTGGATCGTGCGCGCGATCAGCTCCTTGCCCGTGCCCGTCTCGCCGGTGATGAGCACGGAGAGGTCGGTTCCGGCCGCCCGCCGCGCGAGCGCCTCGAGCCTCTGCATGCCGTACGAGTAGGCGACGAGCGTCGGGGCGCGGTGACGACGGCCCGGCAGCGCGGCCATCGGCCGCTCCCGTGCGGGCTCTGCTCCGGGCGTGCGCTCCAGCTCGGCGTCGGTGCGCTCGAGCCAGTACCGGGACGAGAGCTCGGAGAAGATCGCGCTGGCCCGGTAGAGCTGCCGCCGTCCCTCGGGCGTCTCGCGGGTCGCGCGGCCGAGCGCGAACAGCGTCCGCGCCAGCTCGTAGCGCTCCCGGCCTTCGCTCAGCAGCCGCACGGCGTCGGCCCAGCCGCGCAGCGCGTCCTCGCGGCGGCCCTGCGCCTCCGCGAGCTCGGCGCCCGCCCGTCGAGCCAGCGCGAATTCGAGCCGGTCCTTCGTGCGCTCCGCCAGCCGCTCCGCGCGCTCACAGGCGCGCTGCGCCTCGTCGAACCGCCCGAGCCGGATCAGCGCCTCGGCCCGCCGCCGCTCCACCTCGACCACGAGGTCGCCATCGGCCGCGACTCGCACCGCGAGCCTCAGGGCCTGGTCGTAGCGCGTCAGCGCCTCGGCGGGCCGGTCCCGATCGGCTTCCAGCTCCCCGAGGAACTCGAGCGCCAGCGCCTCCTCGCGCATGGCGCCGTGCCGCCGGGCGCGCTGGAGGGCATCCTCGATGTGCGCCGCTGCCTGATCGAAGCGGCGTTGCAGCCGCGCGATGTTGCCGAGCGCGATCCGCACCCCGGCCAGACGCAGCGGATCGGAGAGCTGCTGGTACACCTGCTCGGCCTGGAGATAGCACTCCTGCGCCCGCTCCCACTCGCCGCTCTTCTGGTAGACGATGCCGAGATTGAGCAGCGCGTGGCCGGTGGACGGGAACCGGCCGTTCCGGCGAAACACCTCGAGCGCCGACTGGAGACAGGCCGCGGCCGCGTCCCATTCGCAGAGGTTCTTGTGGATCAGGCCGAGGTTGTTCCGCACGTTGGCGGCCTGGATGGTGTCGCCGAGCCGCCGGTAGAGAGCGGTCGCCTGCTCGTAGAGATCCCGGGCCTCGTCGAGATCACCGAGCCGGTAGTGGATCCGACCGAGCTCGGCCAGCGCGTGCGCCGCGAGCCCGTGGTCCCCGCAGGAGTCGGCGATCTCGAGCGCCTGCCTCGCCATCTCGCGCGCCTCGTCGAAGCGCGCCAGCCGGAACAGCGCGCCGGCGCACTGCACGCGGAGGCGCCCGCGCAATCCGTGCGATTCGAGACGATCCTCCATGACCAATAGCTCGCGGCAGTGGGCCAGAGCGTTCTGGCAATCGCCCTGCGCCAGCTGGCACGCGATCACGCGGCTCTCGAGCGCCGCCCGCCGGCTGAACGAGAGCGTTCGCGCCGCCGGCAACGCCAGCAGCCGCTCGATCGTCTCCCGCGCCGGCACGTTGCTGTCTGCCTGCATGTAGAGATCGGACAGCATCTCGAGTTCGGCCAGCACCGACTCGCCCGCGGCCTCGGCCCCGTTCGACGGAGACGAACCCCGGTCCGCGCCACGCGGAGGCGCAAGCCTTTCTTCAAGCTCGGCTATCCGATTCCGGTCATCGATCGGCACGCCGATACTCCGGTTCAACCACGCCCATCCCCACCGAACTTCAGAAGCGCAGGTAGAAGCCTCTCAAGCTCGCCAGGAACAGTCGGAGACGCGTCACCACGACGCTCAACGGAGTCCTTCCGTCACCCGCAGTGCGGACTCCAGCCTCGTTCACCTGCACGCCGCATCCACCTCTCGTGATCACCACGGTCTTGCCGCCCTTGCCCTGACCGGGACCGATGGGAACGTCGGGGTCCCCATATCCGCCGGGCACCGGTTCCGAGGGCAGGAGCTGTGAACCCGAGCCATCGGCACGCGCCGGCGTGGGCATCGTGGCGGAGGAGAGGAGGAAGAGACATGCGGTGAAGAGGCCAAGCGCCAGGAGGAGCGCCCACCACCGATTCATGGAGAATCGAGACATGTGGTCCCTTCCTGTGACAGGAACAAACACAGCACCCAGCCTAAATACACCCTGCGCATTTGCGTCGGGTGGGGACTTGGATACGGGGTGACCCCCATCCCGAACTCCCTGCGCAG
The DNA here is from genome assembly GCA_035542955.1 of Terriglobales bacterium. Classification (GTDB taxonomy): domain Bacteria; phylum Eisenbacteria; class RBG-16-71-46; order RBG-16-71-46; family RBG-16-71-46; genus JANXPZ01. The sequence continues at coordinate 6,208 of DATKKO010000160.1, read as the reverse complement.
GCCGCCCGGTGCACAAACAAGGCTAGGCCCGCTGGGTGCAAGGGTCAAGCATTTGTTCCAGGAACCGGCCGGGCTCGCTTCGGCCCGCGCAAACCGAGCTCGGGCTGGCCGCGCGGGGCATCTGGGCGCGGCCGTCGGGCCTGCTCTAGGGCGTTCTCCGATACGGGCTAGCGCCTCTTGAGCCTCGGGGGCTGGTCCTTCACGTCCTCGACGATCACCCCGAACTCGTCCAGGAGGCGCTTGCGGATCGAGTCCGCCCGGGCCCAGGCCTTCTCCCGGCGAGCCCGCTCCCGTTCTTCGACCAGACCGAGCACGTCCGCGGGCCAGGCCTCCTCGGCCGGGCGGGCGCGCAGCAGGCCGAGCACTCCGGCCAGGTCCAGCAGCGCGCCCGCGGCGGGACCCGCCTGGGCGCCTTCGTCGAGAGCGCGATTCACCTCGCGGGACAGGTCGAACAGGTGACCGATCGCCTTCGCGCTGTTGAAGTCGTCGTCCATCGCCTCGCCGAAGAGCCGGCGGCACTCCGTGACCGCGTCGGCGAGTGGTCCGGGCGAGAGCCCCCGCGGCGCGTCCCACGCGCCCGCGCGCGCCAGCACGCCGCGCAGGCGCTGGTAGGCGACCGCGGCCTCGCCCAGTCGCTCCTCGCTGAAGTCGATCGGGCTGCGGTAGTGCGTGGAGAGCAGGTAGTAGCGCACGACCTCCGGGTCCACCTGCTTCACGATGTCCTCGATGAAGAAGAGGTTGCCCGTGCTCTTCGACATCTTCTCGCCCGAGAGGTTCACCATGCCGTTCTCGCACCAGAACCGGGCGAAGGGCTTGCCGGTCGCGGATTCGGACTGGGCGATCTCGTTCTCGTGGTGCGGGAAGATCAGGTCCTGCCCGCCGCCGTGGATGTCGAACGTCTCTCCCAGGTACTTCATGCTCATCGCCGAGCACTCGATGTGCCAGCCGGGGCGGCCGGGCCCCCAGGGGCTCTCCCACGCGGGCTCGCCCGGTTTGGCGCCCTTCCACAGTGCGAAGTCGAGCGGGTCGCGCTTGCTCTCGCCCGGCTCGATGCGCGAGCCGGCGCGCATGTCGTCCACGTTGCGGCCCGAGAGCTTCCCGTAGTCCGGGCGCGAGCGGACGTCGAAGTAGACGTCGCCCCCCGCCGCGTAGGCATGCCGCTTCCCGACCAGCACGCGGATCAGCTCGAGGATCTCGGGGATGTGCCGCGTCGCGCGCGGGTAGTGCGTCGCGGGCAGGATGTTGTGCAGGTCGGCGTAGCGCAGGTACGCGTCGATGTTCCGCTCGCTCACCGAGACGTAGTCGACGCCCTCCTGGGCGGCTCGGTCGATGATCTTGTCGTCCACATCGGTGAAGTTGTAGACGTACGTGACCTCGTACCCGAGCCTCATCAGATAGCGGCGCATCAGGTCGCCCGAGAGCGCGGCCCGGATGTGCCCGACGTGGGGCCGGTCCTGCACGGTCATCCCGCACACGTACATCGCCACCCGGCCGGGCGCGACGGGAACGAACTCGCGCTTCTCGCGCGTCAGCGTGTCGTAGATGCGCAGGGTCACGTGTGCTCCTCCCGGAGGTTGGACTCGGGCGCCGGGCCCGGGGCCGGATTCGTGGGGATGACGCTCGGGCGGGGCGCAGCCGGATCCGACCGCGCCGGCTCCGCCACGCGAGCCGGAGCGGCCGCGCCGGCGAGCGCCTCGTGGCAGCGGAGCCGCAGCTCGCGCGCGGCCGCTTCGGCCTCCGGGCCCGGCGGGGTGCGCAGCACCAACCGCACCTGGACGCCGCTGCCGGTGATCGACTCGACCCCCCACACCTCGATGGGCTCGAGCATGCGCGCGCGCCAGTGCGGATCGGAGCTCATGCCGTCGGCCGCCTTGCGGCAGACCTCGAGCGCCGACGCGACGTCCTCCGTCGCGCCGATCGGCACGTCGACCGTGAGCCGGTTCCAGCCGCGGCTCCGATTCGTGACCGTCTTCAGCTCGCCGTTGGGCACGTAGAGCACGTAGCCGTTGAAGTTCCTCAGCCGCGTGTGCCGGAGCGTCACCTCTTCGACCTGCGCCTCCGCGCCGCTCACCTCGATCCAGTCGCCGACCCCGTACTGGTTCTCGATCAGGATGAAGAACCCCGCGATCAGGTCGCGCACCAGCGTCTGCGCCCCGAATCCCAGCGCCACGCCCACGATGCCCGCGCCCGCGAGGATCGGCGCGATGTTCCAGCCGAAGATGTCGAGCACGCGGATCAGGACCACGGCCCAGACCACGGTCTTGGCCACGTTGCGCATCGTCTGTCCGAGGGTGCGCGCGCGCTGGCCGGTCCCCGGGCGCTCGCGCCCCGCGAGGCTCATCCACGTCTCGAGGCGGCCGATGAGCAGGTACGTGAGCTCGAGGACCAGGAACGCGATCGCGATCGTGAACGCGACACGCATGCCCATCTCCATGAGCCTGTCCGCATCGGGGAGGATGTGGAGTGTCGAAACCGGGTTCGGCAGATCCATGACGCCCGCGCTCGAGCGGGGGCCGGAGCGATCCGGCCCCCGCGCCGATCAGGACAGCCCGTTCACGGTCCGGCGGTCGAGCCTCTTCACCAGGCCGACCAGCACGCGGACCGTGCTCTCGAAATCACGGCGGCTGATGATGCTCACGTGGCTGTGGATGTAGCGGGCCGGGATGCCCAGGGACAGGCAGGGAACGCCCTGTCCGTTCAGGTGGATGCGTCCCGCGTCCGTCCCGCCCCGCTCCACCGCCTCGAACTGGAGCGGGATGCGCAGCTTCTTCGCGGTGTCCAGCAACAGGTCGAGCAGGCCGCGGTTCGGGATCGAGGTCGCGTCGTAGACCACCACGAGCGGCCCGCCCCCCAGCTTCTCGTCGCCCTCGGCGCCGGGCGTGTCGTGGGCGATGCCCACGTCGAGCGCGAGCCCCACGTCGGGCTGGATCTTGAAGCTCGCGGTCTGCGCGCCGCGCAGGCCCACCTCCTCCTGCGCGGTGCCGACCACGTAGAGCGTGTTCGGGTGCGGCACGCCCTTCAGCCGGCGCGCGACCTCCGCCGCGATGGCGCAGCCGATGCGATTGTCCCAGGCCTTGGCGAGCAGCAGGTCGGGGTTCGCCATCACGGTGAACGGCGAGTCGGGCACGATCGTGTCGCCCGGCCGGATGTCGAGCTTCTTGCGCGCGTCCCAGGCCGAGGTCGCGCCCACGTCGATGTAGAGGTCCTTGATCTCGAGGACGCGCTTGCGATCCTCCTCGCGCAGCTCGTGGGGCGGCTTGGACCCGACCACGCCCAGCACGTCCCCGCGCCGCGTCTTGATGACGAGCCGCTGCGCCAGGACCACGTGCCCCCACCAGCCGCCGAGCGGCAGGAAGCGGACGAAGCCCTCCTTGCTGACCGACTTCACCATGAACGCCACCTCGTCGAGGTGGCCGGCCAGCATGACGCGCGGCCCGTCCGTCACCGGCTTGCCCGCGCGCATGACGCCCCGCTTCTCGCAGATGAAGCTACCGAGCCGATCGCGGCTCACCGTTCCCACGTCGCGCAGATGGCGCTCCAGCACGCCCACGACGGGACTCTCGGCCCCGGGCGCGCCGGGCGCTTCGACCAGGTCCTTCAGGAACTGCAGCGTGGGATCCATGAGCCCTCCTCGAGGTCCGATCTCAATCACATCCGGAACGGCCGGCTCCCGCGCGCCCGATCCCGCTCGTCGCCAGCTCGAGCGCGCGCGCGACCACGTCCTCGTAGGTCATGCCCACGGCCCTGGCCGCCATGGGAACGAGGCTGGTCGGCGTCATGCCGGGAATCGTGTTCACTTCCAGACAATGCGCGACGTCCCGCGGATCCAGCCGGAAATCGACCCGCGACACGCCCGAGCACCCGAGCGCCCGCGCCGCGGTGACGCCGAGCCCGCGGATGCGCTCCGCGAGCGATTCCGCCAGATCGGCCGGGCAGAAGTAGTCGGTGCGCCCCGCCGTGTACTTGTTCTCGTAGTCGTAGAAGCCGCTTTTGGGCCGGATCTCGACGAGCGGCAGGGCCTCGTCCTCCAGCACGGCGACCGTGAGCTCGCGCCCCGGGATGTACTCCTCGAGCAGGATGGCGTCGCCGTACCGCGCCGCCAGCTCCCAGGCCGGCGCGAGCGCCTCGTCCTCCCGCACGATCGTGAGCCCGACCGTGGAGCCCTCCTCGTTGGGCTTGACCACCAGCGGCAGCCCGCCGCAGGCCGCGATCTCCGCGGGGCCCGGCACCTCGCCCGCGCGGCCCAGCCTCCAGCGCGGCGTGGGCACCCCGGCATCGAGGAACACGCGCTTCGACATCGCCTTGTCCATGGCCAGCGCGCTCGCCAGCACGCCCGAGCCCGTGTAGGCCTTCCCCGCCAGCTCGAGCAGCGCCTGGATGCGGCCGTCCTCGCCGAACGTGCCGTGCAGCGCGATGTAGACCACGTCCGCCTCGCGCACGGCGGGCGCGCGCACGAGATCGATCTGCGCCGCGAGCGGCAGGCGCCCGACCTCGGCGGCCGCGCGCGCTCCCGACTCCTCGTCGCCCGCCGGCAGGATCGCGCCGTCCGCCGCGTCGACCGAGGTCACCTCGTGGCCCAGCGCGCGCAGCGCCCGCGCGATGCCGCGGCCCGTGCGCAGCGAGATCTCGCGCTCCGAGGAACGCCCACCCATGAGAACCGCCACCCTCATCGCACACTCCTTGTGGGAATCGCACCCGCGCTTCGCGCGCGGGTCCCCCGCTCCGCGGCTACGGATGCCCGCCGGCCTCGCGCAGCCGGGCGACGCAACGGGCACGCCCGAGCAGGCTCGCCACGAGCGGCAGCTCGGGGCCGTGCGTGCGGCCGGTGAACGCCGCCCGCGCCGGCTGATAGAGCTCGCGGCCCCCGAGTCCCAGGCGATCCCCCGTCGCGCGGAGCGCGGATTTAACCCCTTCCTCGTTCCATTCCGCAAGGCGCTCGAGCGCGGCGGCGAGCTCGCGGCACACCTCCCGGGCCGACGCGGACTCCAGCGCCGCCGCGGCCGCGGGCTCGACCGCGGGCCGCTCGGCGAGGAACGGCTCCAGCTCGCCCGCCAGATCGGCGAGCGTGGCGAGATTGCCGCGTACCGCCTCGAGCAGCCGCTCGAGCGCGGCGCGCGGCAGCGCGCGCGCGGGCTCGGGCAGGAAGTTGTCCGCGCGGCGCAGGATCTCGGCGCCGCTCGCGCGATGGAGCAGCTGCGCGTTGACCCAGCGCAGCTTGTCGGGATCGAAGATCGATCCGCTGCGTCCCACGCGCTCGAGCGCGAAGCACTCGAGCAGCTCCGCGCGCGAGAGGATCTCGCGCTCGTCCCCGGGATGGAAGCCGAGCAGCGCGAGATAGCTCATCAGCGCCTCGGGCAGGATGCCGGCCTGCCGCCAGTCCCCCACCGCCGCGGCGGCCTCGCCCGCGCGCTTGCTCATCTTCGTGCGGTCGCGGTTCAGGATGAGCGGCACGTGCGCGTAGCGGGGCGCCTCGAGCCCCATCGCGTCGAGCAGCATGAGCTGGCGCGGCGTGTTCGCGAGGTGCTCCTCCGCGCGGATCACGTGGCTGATCGCCATCGCCCCGTCGTCCACCGCCGCGGCGAAGTTGTAGGTCGGGAGCCCGTTCGAGCGCAGCAGCACGAAATCGCCCACGATGCCGGCGCGGAACGTCACCTCGCCGCGCACCAGATCGTGGAGCACCCAGTCGCGCCAGGCGACCTCGAAGCGGATGCTGTGCGGCTCGCCGGCGCGCACGCGCGCCTCGCGCTCCGCGGCCGGGATGCGGCGGCAGCGCCCGTCGTAGTGCGGCGGCCGGTCGGCCGCCACCGCCGCCGCGCGCCGCACCTCCAGCTCGTCGTCGGTGCAGAAGCACGGATAGGCGCGCCCCGCCGCGACCAGCTCGTCGGCGCGCCGGCGATAGAGCTCGAGCCGCTCGCTCTGCCGGTACGGACCGTGCGCCCCGCCCTGCTCGGGACCCTCGTCGAAGTCGAGCTCGAGCCAGGCGAGATCGTCGAGCACCCCGCGCTCGCTCGTCCCGCTCGAGCGCTCGACGTCCGTGTCCTCGATGCGCAGCACGATCGCGCCGCCGTGCCGGCGCGCGAAGAGCCAGTTGAAGTACGCCGTCCGCGCTCCGCCCACGTGCAGCCACCCCGTCGGGCTCGGAGCGAAGCGGACACGCACGGGGCCGGGATCACTCATGCGCGGATCCGGGCGAACGCAGTCATCGGCC